>JACQXX010000091.1 GCA_016208495.1 Acidobacteriota bacterium
GGATACCGGATCGTGCTTCGTCAAGATTCACGACCCATTTTCCGTCGGTCCAGGAGGTATGAAGTGCGAGATAGGCTGAAAATTCATCTCTGGGAGCGGTGAACCCGCATTCAGTACAGCGGTGGGTTCGCTCCGAGAGGGACTTTTTCTTTCGATTCCCGCACAGGCAGGTTTGAGAAAGGGCGGTTTGGAAGGTGTTGATCTTCACGCTGCCACCCCCGAGCGCTTCGGCTTTGCGGGTTAAAATGCCTTCCAGGGCTGATGGCGCGTGATGCTGGATTGATCGTCCAAACTGCTTTTGCCAGCCGCGATAGCTGACTTTTTCCGTGTGAATTTGATTGCCAAACCGGACGATCCGGTTCGCCAACCGTCCGTGGAGACTCTTTCGATGAGCGGCTTTACGGCGTTCCAGATCCTTGAGTTGCTGTCTGGTCTGTCGGTAGCGGGAGGACTGGTGCCACCGCTTCCGGCCCTTTTTGACCGTTCCCTTTGACTGGTAGTTGTGTGGATTGGTCGCCCTCCGGCTGCGGCCCAATCGTCGCTGGAGTCTCCGGATTTCAGCCTCTCGGCGGTCAAGTTCCCCGCCGAGCGATTCCTGAAAACTTTCGGTGGCGGTCGAAACCGCCATCAGCGAGGGGCCGAAATCGAGTCCCACCCGCTCTCCATTCTGAGTCGTGTGTTTCTCGGGATCACGGTGGGTTTTCCCTTCCAGAATCAGTTGCACATACCATCGTGACCGGCCATTGATCACTCGCTTGACGATCCGGGTGTATTTGACCCGATGTTTGAGCGCGTGGACGTGATACGGATTTGTCTCATCCGCCTTGAATTCAAAGGTCAACTTTCCAACACACACCGTCCCGGTCCCGATCACCACCCGGATTCCAGTGTCGTTGGCGTTGGTCTCGAACGAATGGAATTCATCCCGTCGCTTGAACCGCACCCGGTTGGCCTTCCCGAACATCACTTTCTCAATCGCTCGCCACGCCCGTTTCGCCACCTGCTGCACAATCCGCGAATTCGTCAATTCCTTGAGATGTCCCTGGCTCAATCGTTGCGCTATCTTTTGCGCCTCTCCAACCGAAAGTCCATATTTCCTCCGCACTTCGGCAAACGCGACTTTGCGTTCCGGCGACCCTTTCGGCAGTTTCCGCGCCGCTTCCCATTCCGCCGATTTCCGCGCCCGCTTCAACCGCCGGTGCAGTTCGCCCAAGATCGCATTATAGACTTGTCGATAGGCATTCAGCCTCTTCTCCAACGCCGTGCACCCCGCCGAATTCGATTCCAATTCAAACTCAGCCACAAACGATGGTGTTGGGGGTTGCCGGAGTTTATCTGCTTTTTTTATCATAGTTTAACTCTATCGCAAAGCTACCGTTTTCGGCAAGATTTATTACTATGTTCAGGGTCGTTCAGGCTGGTTTTTCAGCGGTTGCGATTTATCCCCGCCTTACCGCTTCGCGGTTGGAGACAGGGCTTTCTCGCATTTTTTCTGGTAAATCATTGAACGATTCTTCGAGGTTCGGAGGGGGTCGCCAGCCAGCAGGCTGAACTTGAACAGCAGGCACCCACACTCTGCAGCAAGGCTACAAAAACTTCAAGCCATCCAGCAGTCACCTTCATTCGAGGTTGGCCAATTTGTCCCACGGCTGTCCAGTTCATCCCCTTGAAGCAGCGATTCCTCCCTTTTCCATTTGTTGTCTCCTGAAATTGGACTACGTTTGTAAGCGAGGCCCGTCACTTCAATCAGAGTGACGGCTGCCAGGGTGGCGCCTGGATTTTCACCGTTTCATCAGAAGTACAGGATTGCCACCAGTGATTCAGTTTGGATTGAAACTGATTTTCTCATCGGGTAGGAATCAGGCCCGGTGTGGAGGACAAGGTTGACCTCAGTTCCTGAAACCCGGCCTTTCGTTCAAATCGGATCACTCCAAATCAATGACCTCCAGAGATGCTCTTACCCGAGCAACAGGCAGGATTTCTGATGTGGTCAAATGACGATGGCAGTGGGGGGGGTCGTTTTTGGGTAGTTCCATCAATGACAGCTTTGCCTCACAACCATCCAGGTCAGAAGCCATGCCAGAACCTGCCGCTTTTTTTCAACTGACATCATATAAAGCCAGAAACATAAATACGTTTTTCATTAAAAACTTTTTTGCATATGTCACTTATTGCACAATAGCGTTTTCATATTTTTGGATTCAAAGTCAACTGAACGGGGCATACGCACCAGAGAGAAGGAAAATTGAGTCTGTAGAGGACAAGGGGAACAAGGGAAACAAGGGGAACAAGGCATACGCGCCAGGAGAAGGAAGTTTGAGCCTGTGTGAGACAAGGAGACGGGGAGACACGGAGATGGGGAGACACGGAGACAATTCACCAGGTTTGTCAGGTTGAATCAGTTCCGATTGAGAGCCGGGGAAGGCGATCAGTTGTTTTTTCTCCTGGTCTCCCTGTTTCCCCATAAGCGCCAGGATAAGAAACCTTGTGTCTTTTCCGTTGGTATTGAACGATGCTTTTGTCGGGCTTGGGTCTCGTCCTGGCCATGACCGTGGGCTTCGCGCACCACGGCGATTACACGACAACCCTTCGGGCCTAAAACCCCTTAACCTGGCGCGTATGCGCGTATGGGTACCATCCCATACCTGAAGCGAACCCCCGTGTCACTTCAAAAAATCGAAGACCTGCTCCAACCTGGTTCAAATCCATTTATCAGGTGGAGATTCCAAAAAATTAGATCGCCTGCCTGCCCCTCTCTCTGTCCATTTCGTCACCCAGAATCAGCTATTCCTCACTTTTTCATTGTTGTCCTGAGAATTTGGATTAAGTTTCGGTCCAAAGTACAAGCCAATTCAGATACTCAGTTCACTGGCGTCAAGAGATGTACCCATCAAGAGGTGCACATTGGCGTTTCTGGGGGTGTTTTTGTCTCTCAACGGCCCTTTGAGGCTCAATCGGGAACTATCACCCTCAACCAACAAGAAAAACAATGGGAGGACCCAATGAATAACGGGTTAATTCGGTTTTGCGTACTCTCCATTCTGTTGCTCTTCGCGACGGTCGCGGCCTCTGCCCAGGCCACCGATGGTGGCATCAATGGGAAAGTCATTGATGAATCTGGGGCAGTCATCAGCGGCGCGTCGGTGAAGGTCACCAACATGGAAACAGGCTTCAGTTCAAGCGCCACAGCCGATGCTTCCGGTCTGTTTCGAATCAATTACCTTCCGGTTGGAAAGTATTCGATCTCAGCCGAAGCCAGCGGCTTCAAAACAACATCCATTGATAATATTGGGATTGCACTCAATTCCATTATCGATGTCACCATCAAAATGCTGCCCGGTGAAGTCAGTGAAGTCGTCACTGTTTCAGGCGGCGATGTGCTGGTCGAGACCAGCAGCTCGATTCTCGGCAACACGTTTGAAGCCCGTAAGGTGGTTGAACTGCCCAGCTTCAACAATTCGCAACTCGAACTGGCGCTGCTGGCGCCAAATATCACGTCACAGGCTGGCGGCACCGCTGGCGAAGGTGGTTCGGTCGGTGGCAATCGCCCCCGCAACAACAGCTTCACCCTGGATGGCGTGGACAACAACGATACCATTTTGACCGGTCACGTCATTGATGTGATTCCAGAAGCGGTGGCGGAATTCACCTTGCTGACCAATCAGTACACGGCTGAATTCGGGCACTCTTCCGCTGGTCAATTCAACACCGTCACCAAATCCGGCACCAACGAATTTCACGGCGGTGCAAGCTGGTTCAACATCAACAAAAATTACAAGGCGGTTGACCACTTGACCAAGGAGTCAATTGCCCGTGGCGAAGCGCCAGACCGGCGACCGCGATTTGACTTCAACCGGGTGGCGGGGTATCTCGGCGGACCAATCGTCAAAAACAAGCTCTTCTTTTTCGGTGCCTATCAGTATGACACGACTGGCACGGCAGGGAACCCAGCGAGCTTTTTGACCCCAACCGCCGCCGGGTTTGCTCAGCTTGAAAACTTGAACGGGATCAGCCCCGTGACGCTCGGAATTTTCAAGCAGTATACAGTTCCTGCCGCCGCCGCCGAAGACTCAGTTCAGGTTTTGGGCCAGAATATTCCGGTTGGCACGGTCAACTTTCTGAATGCCAGCTTCCTGACCAACAAAATTTTCAATGTGAATGTGGATCAGGCGTTGGGTAACGGCGACCAGATCCGGTATCGCTACAATTATGCCAAATCCATTGCACCCAATAATGGCAACGGCAACCCGGTGTTTAACGGAGACTTTACCCAACTCAACCAGTTGGCTTCGGTTACCTTTATCCACAATTTTTCGCCGACATTGATTAACGAAACGCGAATTTCCTATCGCCGCAAAAACAACTCGTTTGGGATTCCGGAGGAATTTGCCAATTTCCCGAACTTTAGCTTTAACGATACCGGGTATGTCTTTGGGCCCCAGGGTGAATCACCCCAGGGTGAAACCACCAACAGCTACCAGTATGTCAACAACCTGACCTGGCTCAAGGGCAAACACACGCTGAAATTCGGGGTTGAATTCCGCAACGTCATTTCCTCCAACGGCTTCCTGCCACGCGGACGGGGTGAATATGACTACTCAACCCTCGAAGAGTTCCTGCGTGACCTCAAACCGACCGGCTTTAACGGTGGCTTGAAAGGTGTTGGCGCATCAACCTTTGCGGCCAATCGGAAATCCATTTACTGGTTTGCCCAGGATGACGTCAAACTCACCCAAAACCTGACGTTGAATTTGGGTCTGCGCTATGAGTTTTACACCATCTTCCGCGATGAAAAACTCCAGGCGCTCAACGCGATTGCCAATGTGCCAGGTGTCATCGAATTTGGTGTACCAAAGACCGACAAAAATAATTTTGCCCCACGCATCGGCCTGGCCTGGGCACCAGATTTCAAAGAAGGCGTCGGTCACTTCCTGTTTGGCAACAACGGCGAAAGCTCAATCCGCGCCGGATTTGGAACATCCTTTGACGTCGCTTACGGCAACCTTGGGACGCTCCAGTTACCGCCGCAATTCCAGCAGGAACTCAATACTGCCACTGGTGACGGCGGTCCCTTTGGCACCCCTACCAATTTCATCGCCAACGGAGGACTGGGCAATACCCCTGCTCCACCAAATACCCCAGCCGAAGCTCGCGCCGCAACATCCGCCTTTATTCCAGACCGGGTGTTGCCCTACACCATGAGCTGGAGTTTGAGCTATCAGCGTCAGTTGCACCGCGACTGGAGTGTTGAACTCCGATACTTAGGCACGCGTGGTGTGAAACAGATTGCCCAAATTCGGATTAACGGTGGGAATTCGATTTTCCCAATCGCCGGATTCAGCCTGCCAACCTATTTCAATGCGTCACAGGTGCCGGATCAGGGAACACTGGATTCAATGCGAACCCTGGATGAACTGGTGAATATTTCAATCTATGGAAATGGTGTTGGTGGTCTGGGTGTGGCTGATTTTGTCACCCCAACCGTGACCACGTTCCTTCCAGTGGGAAGCTCAACCTATCATTCTGGATCAGTTGATTTGACCAAGCGGTTTTCACATGGCTACACGATGTCAGCCGCTTACACGTTCAGCAAGACGATTGACTTTGGAACGAACGACCTGTTTACGAGCTTCATCAATCCACGCCGGGCCCAAGATGGCTTTAACCTGGGTGATATGCGTGGAACCTCAGCTCTGGATCGGCCACATCGGTTTGTAACCTCAATCATTTGGGAGCTGCCGTGGTTCCGCCAGCATCAGAATCGGCTTGTCCGCACACTGTTGGGCGGTTTCCAGTCCAACCTGATCTACACGGCTGAAAGCGGTCAACCGTTTACGGCGTTGAGCGCCACTGACAGCAACCTCAACGGCGATACCGCCGGTGACCGGGCGTTGTTTAATCCAAATGGTGTTCCAGGAACTGGCAGTGGCGTAACAGCAGTGACCAACTCAAACGGTCAAGTCGTCGGCTATCTCGCCATCAACCCAAATGCCCAGTACATTCGGGCCGGCCAGGGCGTCATTGCCACGGCTGGTGCCAACACACTGCGCTCACCGGGCCTCAACAACTTTGACATTTCCATCTTCAAGGATTTTGAACTCCGCGAAGGAATGAAACTCCAATTCCGAACCGAAATGTTTAACGCGTTTAACCACGAACAACTCACGGTCGGCAACGGGAGCGTGATTGATCCCGGCCAACTCGGAATCGCCAACGCGACCAACCTGGCGTTTGCCAATGTGGCGAGCCCCTCGTTTAACAACCCGCGAGTCTTTGCGGGTCGTCCACGAACCATTCAGTTTGGTCTCAAACTGATTTTCTAATTGAAGACGGGAACGTGACCGGGATGAGCTGGTTATGTCAGATGGGTGTATAGACCAACTCCCTTGGCCACTTCCCTACCCTCACTGGATTGGTATGGGTTTCCTGTAACCCCGATTTCAGGGCAGGTTTCTGGGACTGCTGATCAAAGCTGACTTCAGGGCCTGCCGCATTTTTCATTCAGCCCTGTAAAGCAAAAACATTGATGCGTTTTTCATTAAAAACTTATTTATCTTTTGAACTTCAAACAATGCTGGCCAGCACTACCTGAATTGAATGCTCTCATACCAAAGGAAGCATAGTTGAGAGGGTAAAGCCTCGAAAAAAGGCTTCACACGCTAAAACAAAAAAGTGTTCATCCGGTGAACTTTGGAAGACGCCACGGGATGAACACAAAGGTAACAGTAGACGAATTACCTGGAGGTTTTTATGTATCAAAAATTGTTGGGAAATACCATCACAAAGGTGTTGACCGGAGCGGTGTTCGCCCTGGGTCTGGTATTTCTGCTGTCGAATGCTCCGGTCACACTGGCCCAGGGCACCAATGGTCGCCTGGTGGTCACCGTCAAGGATCAGACGGATGCCGTGATCCCTGGAGCAACGGTCAAGGTCGTCAACCAGGGAACAGCCCAGGAAATAACAGGAACGACCAATGACTCTGGAGTTAGTATTTTCCCACAAATGGCGGTGGGCCTGTATACCGTCCGGATTGAAGCACCAGGCTTTAAGACGGCAGCCCGAGAAGACCTGAAAATTGACGTCGGGCAAGAATACGGGATTGTGGTTCCACTCGAAGTCGGCTCAGAAGCCGATGTGGTGACAGTCGCCGCCGGTGAAGAACTGGTGCAGACCACAACGTCTGAAGTTCGGAACACGGTGACTGAAAAACAAGTTCAAGAGTTGCCGATCAATGGTCGTGACCCGCTGCAGTTGATCCAACTGCAAGCTGGCGTCAACTCAGGCGTGAACAACGCCCGGGCACAGGCCACCACCACCATCAACGGCCAGCGTGCCTCAACCGCTAACCTTACCCAGGATGGGATCAACATCCAGGATAACCTGTTGCGGCGCAACTCGCTGGACTTTTCACCCAACCGTCCGACGGTGGCTCAAATTGCTGAATTTACCGTGACCACCCAAAACGGCGGCGCTGAAGTTTCAGGCGGGGCATCGGCCATTCGTGCGGTATCTCCAACGGGTACCAATGAATATCATGGCTCGTTGTTTGAATATCACCGAAACAGTGCCCTGGGCGCCAATGACTTTTTCAACAACCTGCAAGAAGTTGCCAAACCACAGTTGATCCGCAACCAGTTTGGTGGAACGGTTTCAGGTCCGATTTTAAAAGAAAAACTGTTTTTCTTCGCCTTTTACGAAGGGTTACGTGAACGCATCGGGACGCCATTTACCGGAACGGTTTTGCTTCCCAATGCACGCCAGGGTGTATTTACCTACCGCGATAATTCGGGTCAAACCCGCACGATCAATATCCTGGGTTTGAGAAATCTGGATATTGACCCGGCAATTGCCAGCATCCTGAATGCATCGCCACAAAGCGCCAATGCCACAACCGTTGGCGATGGCCTCAACACCTCGGGTTTTGCCCTCAACCGGTCGTTTAACCAGGACCGCAATGTGGGCGGGTTCCGCCTGGATTATGTGTTAAATAGCAACCATCGGATTGAAGGTGTCTTCAATCGGGCAACCGAACTGGTTGACCGCCCGGATGCTGATGTCTCCTTTGCCGCCAAGCCAGGCGCCAATAACACGCTTAACACCTACTTTGCCGTTGGCGCCTGGAACTGGCAAATCACGCCAAACCTGACCAACGAACTGCGGATTGGTGGCAACCGCCCTGAAGGAAATTTTGGCTCCAATGCCAATCTCAACAGTGTCTTTTTGACATTACCGCTCATTACCAATCCGAATAACCAGTTTACGCCTGAGGGCCGAACCACCTCGACGATTTCCTTTATTGATGGAATGTCCTATACCCGTGGAGATCACTTCTTCCGGTTTGGTGGCCAGCTTAACCGGATCCGGACCAATCCATTTGTATTCAATGTTGGAACACCACCAGCTTTTACAGTGGGATTTGGTGTCGGAGCACCAGATGAAGTCCCACTCACCTCGCGTGATTTCCCAGGTGGAATTGACCCAACTCAGTTGAACACCGCCAACAACCTGCTTGCTCTTTTGAGCGGCGCGCTGGCTGATGGTCAGGTCAACTATGAAGTCACATCCCAAAACTCAGGGTATGTTTCGGGGATCCCCAATCAACGCAACTATGAATACAAAGAGTATTCAGGATACTTCACCGATTCCTGGCGCACACATCCACGCCTGACGGTTAACCTGGGACTGCGTTGGGATTACCGAACACCACTCAAAGAACGTGACAACCTGTTACTCGCGCCAGTGCTCAATGGCCGCAATGTCCGCGAAGCCATCCTGGATCCAAATGGATCCTATGGGTTTGTGGATGGGTTTATTGCCAATCCAGATCGGGCCAATTTTGCACCAAACATCAGCTTTGCCTGGGATATTCCAGGGCTGGGCCGTCAGACGGTTTTGCGCGGTGGATATTCGATTTCCTATGTGAACGATCAGGCAATTGCCGCCCCACGCAACGCGCTGGAGGGCAATGATGGATTGAGCGCCGTGGTCAATCGCAACGACATTTTCGGCTACCTGAGCCGGGATGTGCAGAACTTGCTCCAAACTTCCTTTGCGGCACCTGAATTTGTCGTGCCGCGCTCTTACCTTCAGAACTTCAACCTGGATAACACCGCGGCTGCCTTTGCGGTCAATCCGGATATCAAAACCCCATACTTCCACCAGTGGAACGTCAGCCTCGACCGTGAAATTTCAAACAACATGGTGCTGTCGCTGCGCTATGTCGGCAATAAGAGCACCAATCTGATTCGCGGGATTGACTTGAACCAGGTGGATGTCATCAACAACGGGTTTGCGGCGGACGTACTTCGTGCCCAGAGCAACGGCTTCCTGGCCCTGGCTCAGACTGGACGTTTTGATCCACGCTTTAACCCCAATATTGCGGGCAGTCAGCAACTGCTGGTCTTCCCGAACATCGCGGGCGGCGGATTGCTCACCAACACCGGCACCATCCAACCGCTGATTCAGCGCGGTGAAGCTGGAACACTGGCTCAGGTGTACCATCAATTCGGATTGGCTGGAAACGTCAATTTTGTTCCGAATTCAAACATCTTCGTGGCTGATGTGCTCGAAAATGGCGCCGAATCCAACTACCACGCGCTCCAGGTTGAAATGCGTCGTCGTTTTTCAAATGGCTTGACGTTCCAGGCCAACTACACCTGGAGCAAAAACCTGACCAACAGTTCCGGTACCAATGCTCAAGTCCTGTTTGAGCCGTTGCTGGACAACAACCAGCCAGGGTTGGAATATGCCCGATCCATTCTGGATATTCCACACACCCTGAAAGCCAACGTGATCTATGAATTACCATTCGGCCCTGGAAAACGGTTTAATCCAGGCAATCCGATCCTGCGCAAAGTCGTTGGTGGCTGGCAGGTAACTTCAATTGTCACGGTTCAGTCAGGCAGCCCATTCTCAATCGTGTCAGGACGCGGAACGCTCAATCGTGGTGGTCGCTCGCTAACCACGAACACGGCCAATACGTCATTGACCAACGATCAAATCAAAGACCTGATTGGATTTTTCCCAACTGAAAATGGAATCTACCTGATTAACCCATCCATCCTCGGAACGGATGGTCGCGCCGTTTCCCCAGATGGCCGTGGTCCATTTGCCGGACAGGTCTTCTTCAACCCAGGCGCCGGCCAGGTTGGTTCACTGGCGCGTCAGTCATTTAACAACCCACGCTTCTCAAATTGGGACTTTAGCGTCATCAAGCGCACCCCAATCACTGAAAAGATTGATACCGAATTCCGCGCCGAGTTCTTTAACTTCACCAACTCGCCGATGTTCGGGATCGAAGATCCAAACATCAACAGCGCCGTGTTTGGACAGGCGCGATTCCAGTTGAACAGCCCACGTATTGTTCAGTTGGCGTTCAAGATCGTTTTCTAAGCTTTTGCTTGTTGTTGTGACGGTCTCTTTTACGGCCTGGCCCCCTATGTTCCATCGGGGGGTCAGGCCATTTTTTCGTTTCAAGACCGGTGCCTTTCAGCTATCCTGTGGACATCATCCACACCAGGCTCAGGTGGCCCGACCAAACAAATCGCTCTAACCAATACATCACTCAACCTACAAACCTCTTTCTTTCCAATATCTTATGGCAAAAATACATTTTCTTGGCGCTGCCGGAACAGTTACCGGTTCCAAATTTGTCCTGGAGGTCAATGACAGTCAGGTCATGATTGATTGCGGATTGTTTCAGGGATTAAAGGAACTCCGGTTGCGAAACTGGGACCCATTGCCAATCAATCCAGCCTCGATTAACTGGGTGGTGCTCACACACGGGCATATTGACCATACCGGGTACCTGCCCCGGCTGGTCCGCGATGGGTTTGATGGACCAGTCTATGCGACCCAGGGAACAGAAGAACTGGTTGATTTACTGCTTCCCGATTCAGCCCGGCTCCAGGAAGAAGATGCGGAATATGCCAACAAGAAACACTATTCAAAACACGAACCGGCGCTTCCGTTGTATACCGAGCAAGATGCCCGCATCGCACTGAGAAAAGTGGTTGGGTATCCCTATAACCAGGAGTTTCAACTTGGAAAACATATGACAGGCCGGTTTATCTCGGCGGGGCATATCCTGGGATCAAGTTTTGTTTCGATTGATGTCAAGGAACGCAACTCCAAACCCTTTACAATTCTGTTTTCGGGGGATTTAGGGCGGTATGACGAGCCAATCCTCAATGACCCATCGCCAGTGTATGAAGCTGACTATTTGTTGGTGGAATCAACCTATGGCAACCGTCTGCACGAAGATACTGATCCGAAAAGTGAGCTGGCGGAGATTATCAATACAACGGTTGCCCGGGGTGGGAAGATCATCATCCCGGCCTTTGCGGTCGGACGAACCCAGTTGCTGATCTACTATTTAAGAGAACTGGAAGATGAAAAACGGATTCCAGTCATTCCAGTCATCGTTGACACCCCAATGGGTGCCTCCGCAACCCGGCTGTACCTGAAACACAAAGAAGACCACGACCTGGACATGCTCAGCCTTCAGGAGGAACGCCGAAATCCACTTTCGACCCGGAATTTCAGTCTGGTTCACGGCAAAAACGAATCCAAAGCGCTGAATAATCTGAAAGGCCCGGCGGTCATTATCTCAGCCTCGGGAATGGCCACTGGTGGGCGGGTACTGCACCACCTGGCGCGTGCGTTGCCAGACCCAAACAGCACCGTGGTGTTTGTCGGATACCAGGCAATTGGAACTCGTGGCCGACGACTCCAGGATGGGGAAAAAGAGATCAAGATTCACGGAGAAATTGTTCCGGTCAAAGCTGAAATTTGCAGCATTGGCAGCCTCTCAGCCCATGCCGATTCATCTGAAATCATGCGATGGCTCTCAAATTTCAAACGCCCACCGAAAATGACCTACATTGTCCACGGTGAACCCGAGTCATCCGAAGGGTTACGACGCCTCATCTCGCATGAACTTGGCTGGAAAGTCACGATTCCCCAATATCTGGATGTGATTGATTTATAAGCGAATAGCTCTGGCTGGTGTCTTCGAGTGAAGTGAAAACGAAGGGGGGACGAATGAGGCGTGAACATTGGCCTTTCCGTCACCCTGTCCCCCTTGTCACTGTGTCTACCACCGACCCTGGGCTTCGCACCACGGCTATTACACAACGACCCTCCGGGCCTGAAATGGCGCTTATGCCCTGTCACCTTGTCACCTTGTCACCTTGTCACCCTGTCACCCTGTCACCCTGTCACCCTGTCATCTTTGATTGACCTATCCGACAAAGGACCAGTTTGGGTCTGGGTCATTTGGATCACGAACCATTTTGACGGAATATTGCAAAATATCGCTTCGATACAGCGTGTGGGTATACACCACCGGGCGCTTTTCCGAAGTGTAGACCACCCGCTCGACACACAACAGCGGTGATCCGACCCGAATTTCCAGGAGCGGCGCCGTGTAGGCATCAGCCAAATCAGCCAGGATGGTTTGAGAGAGTTCAGTCAACCGAATATTCAATCGTTTTTCCAGTACCGACAGCAACGAGCCCTGTTGAAAATCACTTTCGTCCAACTTCATTCCAATCGAATCTGGAATCCAGGTTGTCACCAGGGCATAGGGAGTATTTTGGTAAAAGCGGATAGCTTTGAGGTACGTGATATCTTCATCAGGCTCAATATTTAAGACCTCAGCTTCTTTGAGACCGGCCTGGACATGTTGAATCTCCAGCACCTGGAGTTTGGTTTCACCAGCCAGTTTCATCAAATCCTGAAATGAGCCACGCACACTGGCCGTGCTTTTGAGAATATCCCGGTTTTTGACATAGGTTCCAGAACCTTGCCGGCGTTCAATTAACCCATCACGAACCAGCGATGCCAGTGCCTGACGAACGGTAATCCGACTCACCTGATACTGAAGTGAGAGTTCGACTTCAGTTGGAAGGCGCTCCCCCACCGTTATGTCGCCGGACAAGATTTTTTGGCGCAACACGTTTTCCAATTGGTAATAAAGCGGCACGCCGGTTTTTGCAAATTTTGTTGACTTCTTCATACATCCCAATTCCCCAAACAAGGTGGTGTGCTGTTGATGGCCTCAGACATCTATTTTCAGCCACACGGTGTCGCGGCCAATCACCTGGGCAGGATCGAAAGGTTGTTCAATGAGGCAAAAAGCAAGTTGCGGTAGAATGATTGATTTAATTGTTATATGACTATAACATTTATAAACTTACCTATTCTTGAGTATCTCCGTTGTTTTCGCAAGTATCTTGCGGTTTAAAGTCAAAAATTTTTCCTGGAGGGTGAATGAAATCTCTGACCTTATTATGTGTTGTGGCATTTGGGATTGCAGCTTCAGGGTATGGAAATGTATCGGGTGTGTTTTCCAAGGACGGTTCACTCAACAGTGGCATCCGGTACCAACAACCTCAATCTCCGGAAAAAGATGAGGAAATTGCACTTTTGGCGTCGTGGCTTCATGGTGATTACAATTCCCATGCTCAGGCAGACCGGGATGCAGCAGGAAAAGACCCGCTCGTTTTCAAACATCGAAAAATCACGATGCACCTCACCCCCTGCGCGATAGAAGGTCTGCCTGGCCCAACAGTGTATATCGAACAACACGCCTCCGAAGCGCCTGATCAACCCTATCGCCAGCGGATTTATCAGATTTTTCGGAAACGCGGCGAGGTTACGATTCGGACCTATGAACTCATCGGGGGTCGTGAAGCCGCTAAACCTTACATCATGGGCTATAAAAATCCCGAGGTCTTAAAATCAATCACCGCCACTAAACTCACACCCGTCTGTGATTTAGTAGTTCATCGCAAAGGCAAGGAATTTGTTGGAAAAACTCCCATGCCCTGCCCCAATATGTTTAATGGAGCGGTTGAAGTGACTTCAGACGTCACCATTGGTCCGGATTATCTGTTCAGCCTTGATCGTGGTTGGGCAGCCGACGGCCAGCAAGCCTGGGGTCCAAATGATGGCGTGGCTTTTGAATTTCGGCGGGTTAATTCTGCCAGTCAGTAGTCAGTAGTCAGTAGTCAGTAGTCAGTAGTCGAGTGTTGGGAATTGAGAATCTGTGTCAAGTGTATTTGATTCTATTTATGCAATTTACGCGTGCGTTTTCCAAGGAAACATCAGACTTAAGTACCTGATTTTGGTCTACTAACTACTGACTACTGACTACTGACTCATATCAAGAACGACTCACCGTGATCTCGGCACTCTGTCCATCAGGGTTGACCAGTCGAATCACAGCGGATTTACGCCGGGGGAGGAGTTTCTTGCCTTTTGGAAGTACAATTTGAGTGGGTGTCACGCTATAGGCCGAAGGATCAACGGGCGTCCCGTTCACGGTCAAGGTTAAACCTTTTCTGAATCGAAGGCCCTTGAGGTAGAGCGTTTTCTTCGTGAGTGAAAAGGAACTCAAGCGTGGTTGAAACCGGGTGGGTGTGGTGCCGCGAGCCAATCCGGTCAAGAACCCAACCCGTTTGTTGGTCAGGTCAACCGGCACTCCCAAATCAAAAACCCACGGCATTGCCAGGCCCTCTGCGGCTGGTTGAAGCTGATAGATCGTGTATTGAGGCAGCACCAGGGGACCAGCTTGAAACCCCGGAAAGGCACCAATTACATAGACTTCCCCACCCGGTCCAAACTCCAGCCCTGAATTCGTAATGTTTGGACTCACCGAGTTCAGGCTGAGGTCCTGAGCGACTTTGACCAGCGCATCTCCCTGGTTGTTTCCATCCATATCCGGAATCGTAAACAGGGCGCCGGCCAGCGGAATAAACCGCGTGTCCTGAACTGTCACACTTGAAAAAAACAGGCGGTCATCCGACTCACGCATGCGAAGTCTGGCTAAACCACTGAGTCCGGTTGTGGTCGGTGTGACCATAAACGGCAAGAGTTCCAGTTTATCCGGATACCCATCGGCGTCGGTGTCGTTCGCCAGTTGAATCGAGGTAATGTTTTTCAGTGTATTTCGAGCCGCGAAAAACAACCGATCCCGCTGGTCAATGGCCATCCCACCACTCACTTCGGTGATATCCCGGAGCGCCAGTTCGTCAGTTGTGATTACCTGTCGGGTCACGGTGCCATCAATTTTTCCATCGCCGTCTGAATCCTCACAGGCCACAATCGCCGCCTTCAAGGGTGCCACAGTGCCTGGTTGGCGATTAAAAAAGCTTCTGGCATCGGAAAAATTACTGGCCAGGATCAAGGCTTCACCACTTGCCGTCGAAGTGACGACCAGATCCTGGATATCAGCCGTGCCGGTCTCGAAATAATCAATCACCTCGGCAACCCCATCACCATCTGAGTCGGTCAATCGCCAGACAATGGCGCTTTTGACCTGGATCGGCTGGGTTTGACGACCGATTTCAGGATCCGGTGCTGACCAGGGGCTTTCCGGGCTGAGAGTGCTGGCAGCCGAAGACGATTCTTCCCCCTGAACCAGAAAAACTGAAGTTCCGGCAAACCCATGCGCCACATAGAGGGTTTTTCCATCCAAACCAAACGCCATTTGGGTGATGCGTCCTTGAGACTGGTTGGGGCCTCTGATTTCCGGAAGGGTTGCCAGCAAACTCCCCTTCCGTTGTGCGGTGGCTGCGGTTTCGCCAAGTTCAATCACTCGAACCTGAAAAATAAAAGGTGGCTCGTCTTCAGAGAGTTTGATTTCACCCACGGCCAGTTTGCGAGTGACAGGCAGATTTGGTGAGAACGGAGTGAATTCAGGCTGGTCACTGGCGGCCCCAACTACCAGCGTGGTCGGAAGATACCCTTCCGCCCGGACCTCAAACCCGGCCACCCCTGGGCTTAATCGAGGAAACTGGATTTGAACCGATGTCTTTCCAGCCGGAATGAGTATGTCCTGGTCGGCCAAAACCTGCTTGTTGCGAGAGCGCAGGGAAACCATCACTCCCGGTGGTGGCGCTGGATCAGTAATTCCAATGGTCGCGATGGCTGGCGACGTCACACCAGATGAAACCGTAATTGCCGGAAATGAAAGAAGTTCCCGGGCTGAAGCGGCATTGACGATAAAATTGATCCCCTCGGTTTGTTTTCCAGCCCGTGGACGAATAGGGGTTTGCAGATTGGGGTTATCAGTCTCGGGGTTGCCGGATTCGCCTGTGTTAAAAAACTCACTGGTGATTTCAAAAGTGGTGAGTGAGCTAAACGACCCGCCAGCAGTTGGTTCCATCAAGACCACATATTCCTGATCCGGACTGAGTCCTGGCAATTCGTATAAATTTTGCAATGCGGCGGGCCCTGGAGGATCACTGGTCAAACCGGAATTGAAAAAGGGAGGAACATAGCGGGCGCCTGACAATTGGGAAACAGCATCAAAAAACGGATCATTCACATTTCGAGCAATGACATTAGCCCCCTGTAACGGGGTCACGCCATCGGGCTGAAAGACTCTGCCGGAAATCGTGCTGGCCTGGGGATGAGCTGGATCCGGGTACAACTGAGCCAGCGCGACCTGATCATCCCGTGCCGGAGTTCCAGCCGCCACCCCAGTTTTTGGGATGCTAAATGGATTCATGGTTTCAATTGATTCGACCGGTGCTTTTCCAAACCCAAATAACTCCCGGTCAAAAATGATGGAGGGTCCATTGACCTGAGAATGACCCAATCCAAGGAAATGACCGATTTCGTGAGTGACCACCCCCTGAAATTCCTCATTGGTAAAGTCATAGAATGAATTGTCCGGGTTGTCGTCAACATACTGGCTATTAAAAAAGGCAACCCCTTCCACCACTCGATTTGGCGACTGGTTTTCCACGACTTCAAAACCCGCCAGACCAATCACTCCTGACCGTGGACCAAACAACGAGTCGAGGATTTTTCCGTCATTGTCGAAAATAATTGGGCTTTGCCCATCTGGGAGAGGATAAGCACTCCCAGGTGCCGCTTCATCAGACAGAACCTGATCCACATTCTCAACCGTCACATCAATTGGATTTCCATTTTTATCCTTCAGTGATGGACCCTCGTGAACTGTTATTTTCGCTCCCGGCACCGTGGACCAGTTGGCAAAGGCAATCCGGACCAGGGCACTGGCTTCAGATTCCGACAACCGTCCCAATGGTCCATGATCCAGGTTATAGAAAATTTGATTGGGGTTCCAGACAATCGGGGTTCCGCTGGTTTCATCAACCGCGAGCGGTCCCGCCGCCTGGACTTTCCCCGATTCTGGTCCACCACCCCATCTCGCCATCAGGTGTGGAGCAATCAAGAGAGTCAGGCACATCAGTATCAGATACTTTTGTTTTGGTTGATGGATTGCCAGTTTCAAATCATCACCTCTGCATTTTAGAAAATGAGTTCTGGACAGAACCTTTTTTGAAGACTCCTCAGTTATTGATTCCTTGCGGCTTTCAGGATTTCTTTGGTTGCCAAAATCAAGGTTTCGACTGGGAGCGGGCCCTTTCCCTGGGCTGAATAGGCTTTCTCAAGTGGGGTGAGTTGTCGCTTCAACCTGGATTCAAGAGGAGTTGTCTGGGGAAACAAACCCACATTTTGATTTCCGTTGGTTGCCACCACCTGACCGGCTTTATCTTGCTGAAGACGAAAAGCCCCCTGGAACAGGCCGACTGGCGAACACAACCCAACCTCACTTTCCTGGGTGAGAAATAGCAAATACTCCCGGCCAATTTCATAGTGAGGCATTGAGTGCAACAAAGATTGCCCGTTGAGACCGGTAAGCGAATGTATCTGTTTAAATTGAATGGTTTGGCTTTTTCGACCTTTGAGTGTCTGCTCGATGCTAAAAACATATTCCATGATGCGTCCAGTTCCTGGCAACCGAAGCCTGCCTGCCATCTCTCGGGAAAGGAACTGAGGAGTTGCGCTCAGGCATCGGCCAATGACAATTTTTCCGGCGGCCTTTGCCATTTGATCAAGATTGACTGGGGCAATGGTTTCAACCCGAGGAGCAGCATGGCGCAGCCCTGGTGTCGAGCTGGCCAACAGGCAGAGCTGATCAACCTGAAACAACCAGATCAAGGTCAGTCCAAGACACATCGTCAATTGGATCCTGGATATCATCTTTTTATGAGAATGAGGTGTGATAGGCATAGGCGCCAGGATAAGGAAATGTGAGTCTGTTTGAGACAAGGAGCTGGGGAAACAAGGAGACAAGGAGATCATCCTCCCGACGTTGGGAGCGGGAGAATGTTTTTCTCTCCGTGTCCCTGTGTCCCCTTGTCCCCTTGTCCAGCTCTGGCCTTGTTCCCTTATCCTGGCGTTTATGGGTGTGATACGTGTCATCATGATCATTTTCCACAAAAGAGTTATTACGCAAAAACACAAAAAAGCAAAAACTGATCTCTTTCTAAATAAAGAAGTTAGAATTTTACCAATCCTTCATAACAGCGTCCATTAAGGCAAAAAAAACAAATACTTTTTTTCAGTTAATACGTTTTTACAAGTTTAAAAGCCATTCAGTCAGGTTTACTGACGGCTCTGGTGCTGGTTGATGAAATCAAGGCCGGAGTAAAATTTCCGACCAGAAATCCACCTCAAAAACAGCCGTCAAATGCGTTTATTTGCCCGTATAGCGATTTTCTCCCTCAACACCATCTTACTAGACCATGTCGCATCAAAAAACCGCTTAAATCGCCTATAAACGCAAAAACTCATCTCAGCCGCCCTGAAATCAAGCCCCATCTGGCTTTTCCTCTCGCAAGCCAATCGCACACACACTACTCGTCCGCACCTTCCGTGGCCAGGATAACCCCCTGCTGGGCGCACCAGGAAGCAAACGATTCAGCTTGCTGCGCCGCCAGACTCCGGCCAACCAGTCGCCGCAAATGATCGCTGAGCACTTCCGCCGACCACCGTTCATAAATCCGTCGCTTGTCGGAAGCGAGAAGCTTTTCGCGCTCCTGGTCAATGCGCTGCTTGAGTTCGGTTTTTCTCATCCGCACCAGCAATTCCTCACCCGTCCGCTCGAGGTAGTCAATGTAGCCAAGCTCAAGCAACTGCAGTTGTTCCGGATCGGTGATTTCTTCGAGGGCCGGTGCATCAAGCGACTTTTGCGGTTTGGCCGGTGGTGCAGTCGGGGCCGGATCTTCACGCTCACGACCGCTCAGATCGTTCACGATCAAGGTGTAAAGAAACCCACCCGGGTTGATGAGTTTGCGGGTGCGATAGTGGCGGTCAAAAAAGCTGATTGATTTTTCGATGGCATCCAGTTTGCCCTGGGTGAGCATACTCTCCACCAGCCGCCCGGCCACGGTCGGAATCATTCCCCGCTCGGCCAGTTGCCGTTCGAGATGAAGTCCAAGGTCGTGATACGCCCGCTCTTCGGGTGACAAATCGTCTTCCTGCATATCGTCCACCGCGCTATAGAGCGGAAGGGCCAGTTGCATAATCCGCTGCCCGAATTTGGGGTTTTTGTAAAAATGCAGGGTTTCCTCGGTCAGCTTCCAGTCGGCCAAAAACTGCCGATCAACCAGTTCGTCAATGCCCGGCTCCAGGCGCTGCATAATCTGCGAGGTGTAAAGCAGATCCCGTGACATTCCGATGTGTTCAAATGCCAGTTTTCGGGCGTTGATCACAAAATAATCCCCGCCCCCAAACTTCTTGTCGAGGTATCGAAACAACCGCTTGGCAATCGGCGAGGCCAGGGTGAAGTAAAACCCGGCGTCCAGCTTTTTGAACATTTTTTCGTTCAAGCTTTGGGCGACCCGGTCGCTCCAGAGGATGTAACTTTTGGCTTCGCCCTTTTTGCCCGAGGTTTCGTCAAAGATCTTGAATTCCTGGATGATACTCATCCCCACGTCAACCAGCTTGTTGGTTTGCCGGTCAACATAGGCGTTTTTGGCCTCGATGCGAACCGCCGCCAGTTTTTTGAGCGAGCTTTCGAGTCGTTCGTAGTGTTTGGCGTTCATGGGCCATCCCAGGCGGCGAATCAGATCGTACCGGCTGAAATACACTTTCTTCGATGCCCCTTGCTCGTGTGACAACTCCATCAAGGCCACATAGACATCTTCATCCGTCGTACTTGGTAAACCTTCAATCGGGTGAGCCAGCACGGTCCACGTTCGAGTAATCTCTCGACCATTGGAGTTGATGTTTTCAGTGAAGGTCAAATAGGACGTGATTTTTTGAGCGCGTTTATCCAAAACCGCAATTGGAAAAATCGCCAGATTGAATTCATCTTGCGAGATTCGAATCTGATCAGTGCGTTCGGTTTCTTCAGGCAAATTTTCAACGGCTTTGGGGGTTCGTTTCGGCGTTTTTTTGCGAGGTGATTCAGTCGTATCAAACAAACCTGTCGCACCCGGCTTGGGCGTTTTCTTGCGCATAAGGCACTGTTTCCCTGGTTTTTCCCGATCTGGTGGGGAGTAAAGCTGATTTTGCACCACTTCGGAGGATGGATTTCTTGCCTACGCGTGCGCACATGCGCGCATGCGTGATGTATATATAAATATATACATCATTCTTATAGTTATCACCATACAGTTAATGCGGCCACAAAGTGTTGAAAATAAAGGACTTAAGTGGCATTTTTTATGTCAAAGGTCAATAGTCTTTATGTCAAAGGTCAATAGTCTTATGTCAAAGGTCAATAGTTGTTTATGTCAAAGGTCAATAGTTCGCTGCGGTTTTATGTCAAAGGTCAATAGTTGTTTATGTCAAAGGTCAATAGTTCGCTGTGTTTTTATGTCAAAGGTCAATAGTTGTTTATGTCAAAGGTCAATAGTTTGCCCCATTTTTAAGAAAATTTCGCCCATTCTTTCTGATTGTGGTTTTAGTTTGAGTGAACCACAACATATTGTGGTTCAGAGGGCGTGGGAAAGCGCTCAAATGCCAGTTTTTAGCTCGTTTTTTATGTCAAAGGTCAATAGTTTTTATGTCAAAGGTCAATAGTTGTTTATGCCAAAGGTCAATAATTGTTTATGCCAAAGGTCAATAGTGACTTATGCCAAAGGTCAATAGTGACTTATGTCAAAGGTCAATAGTGGCTTATGTCAAAGGTCAATAGTGGCTTATGTCAAAGGTCAATAGTGACTTATGTCAAAGGTCAATAGTGACTTATGTCAAAGGTCAATAGTGACTTATGTCAAAGGTCAATAGTGGCTTATGTCAAAGGTCAATAGTGACTTATGTCAAAGATCAATAGTGACTTATGTCAAAGGTCAATAGTGGCTTATGTCAAAGGTCCATACCTTACCATCAGGGAAAGAAAATGGTATCAGAAAATCAAATCTGGATAATATCAAAGCTTTCGTATCCCGTTGCAAACCTTCCTAAAACATAAGGCGCGCACAGGGGCAAACTGAGATACCCTATAGTATAAGGACATAAGTGAGGGTATATCGTGAAAAAAGACCCTTCTCACGGGAAAAAATACGAAAGCTCAAGCGAGTGCTTTTGAAATCAGTCCATCCTGAAGTATCATAGTCCTTTCAACGTCAATAAAGCGTCTGTATTCAATCCCCAGTGTCGATTGGCATGATCTTTTTACCGATACGGATCCGATTCTCTTTGGCGAGATGAGGCCACCCGGGCTTTGATCCATGTCCAAACCAATGACTCTCCTATCTTTCATAAATTCTTTGGATTAGAGGATTTAGATTTTTCAACCAATCGAACCAGGCAACATGAAGCAGCAACATCAAGCCAAATTTACCATCATTTCACCCCACGGCCAGCGAACTGAATACCCCATAACGGCAACACCTGTCTCTATTGGACGCAATGAGCAGAACATGATTGTGCTGTTTGACGAGCGGGCGTCACGCTTTCATGCGGTCATTGAACAAAACGGCAGTTCCTTTGTCATTCGTGATGACCTCAGCCGTAATGGAACATTTGTCAATGGGTTAGAACTTCCTCGCAAGGTCAACCGGGTTTTGATTGATGGAGATGAAATCCGGGTCGGTAACTTCCGACTGCAGTTCCATCTCACCCAAACTTCCGCTGCCAACCTCGACTACGATGACCGGCCAATTGCTGAAGGAACGGTCGTTTTTAAGAGTGCCGCCGATTTATTAAAGCCTCTGACCACGCTTTCAGGGGATGTTTCCCGGCTGGCCAGTGGGGGCTTTCCTTCAGTTCCCTCGGGTTCCAAATTGAATCAGGTTGAAGCCGCCGCTTCACCGTTCACCATGATTGACCAGTCGTTTGCCACCGAAATGGAGATCCTGGCCAAACGCAGCCGCATCCTGGAGTTTGTTTATGAACTCAACAAGATGCTGAACCGGGTTTTCAAAATCGAGGAAATTTACGAAAAGATTGCCGAGCAGATTTTTAAGATCTCAAATGCGGGGCGAATCATCTTTGCCCAGCCGAATGAAGAAGAGGTAGAGATCAACTGGGGGAAATATCGGGATGAATCGGTGTTAAAGAAATATGACGGTATTCCGGTCAGCCGAACCATTATTCGGCGGGTGATTCGGGACCGGGTCTCGTTGCTTTCGGTTGACCCGATGGCTGACCCAGGGCTGAAGCAGCATGATACCTTTCGATTAGGCCGGATTCGGTCGGTGATGTGTGTGCCGATGCTTGGCCAGGAGGAAAAGGCGTTGGGTGCCATTTATGTTGATCGCCCGGACCCGATCAGTTTTACCAACGAAGATCTCAACTTTCTCACCGCGCTGGCTGCCAATTCCGCCATGGCGGTCGAAAACATCAAAGTTCACGAGAAATTGTTGCATGATGCCGAAGCCCGGCTGGCTTATCAGCGGTTTCTGCCCCCGTTTGTGGTTGAACAAATTATGGCTGACCCAGACAGCCTGGCTCTGGGCGGAGTCAATCAAATTGTCACGGTGCTCTTTGCCGATATTCGTGGGTTTACCACCCTGTCGGAACGGAAATCACCTCAGGAAATCGTCAGCTTGTTGAATCGGTACTTTGAGCGGGCCGCCGCCGCCATTTTCAAATACAACGGCACCCTGGATAAATTTATTGGCGATGGCATCATGGCGTTGTTTGGCGCTCCAAAACCGTCTGATGCGGATGCCGTGAATGCCATTCAGGCCGCGATTGAACTGAAACGGCAGGTGACTGAATTCAACCAGGAGCTCGAAGCTGAAAACTCGGATATACAACTCACCATTGGAATTGGCATTAACACGGGTGAGGTCACGGTCGGGTATATCGGGTCAAAATTGCGAACCGATTATACGGTGATCGGAGACCCGGTGAATTTGGCGGCCCGGTTGGAGTCAAATGCGAAAAATGGTCAGATTTTGATTGGAGAACAAACTTATGTTGCCGCTCGGGCTTATATGCTTGGGTTGCACGACGATGTGTTGAATAGCAGTCTGGATGGAACCGCCTGGTCTGAATCCGGAAGCCAGAAGTTTGATTTTTCCATGCGGCCTATTGGAGGCTTGAAAGTAAAGGGCAAAACCAAGTCGGTTCAGGTCTATCAGGTCTATTGGGATGGCCAACCCCCGGAGTCCAGATTGGAACCGGCCTCTCCGCCACCTCAAGGGAGCCCCGATCCAAAGGCCGAAGCCGGCTCCGAACGCCGCAAGGAACCACGTATCTTGCTGGCCATTAAAATTCAGGTCCGGGGCAACGGCATTGATGGCCGCCCTTTTGACGAGGTGTGTGTGACCGAAGATATCAGTGTGTCTGGCGCCTGTCTGGCCCTGGTCCATGAGGTTCGCGTTGGGGACCATCTGGTCATTCGCGGAACCGATAGCGTATTTCAGGCCCAGGCCGAGATTCGGTCAGTGAAATTTGCCCACAACCACTATCGGACCGGCATTCAATTTATTTCCAATTATCCAGTCTGGCAATTAAAGTGAAGTATTTTATTGCTTAATTGGGTAAAAACGCAAAAACTTAAAGATGTTTCAAGGTGAAAACATCTATTCCATCGAAAAAAGGGGAGTATCACAACCACATGTTTGAAGGTAAACCACTTACGGGTGATGTTGCAGTTGTGACCGGTGGCGGTACCGGCCTTGGTCGGTCAATGGCGCTTCGGTTTGCTGAATTAGGTGCCAGGGTGGTCGTCACCAGTCGAGCCCTGGATAATTTGGAAGCCGTCGTCAACGAAATCTCTGAAAAAGGTGGCGAAGCCCACGCCATCGCCTGTGATGTTCGCGATTATGGCCGCGTCGAGGAAGTCGCCGCCGAAGTCGCCGACCGCTTTGGCCCAACCACCATCCTGGTCAACAATGCCGCGGGAAACTTCCTGGCACCAACCGAAACCCTGTCGGCAAACGCCTTTAACAGCGTGGTTGGCATTGTGCTCAATGGAAGTTTTCATTGTACCTCAGTGTTTGGAAAGCAAATGATTGCGGCTGGAAATGGGGGCCGCATCCTGAGTATCGTTACAACCTATGCCTGGATGGGCTCAGCCTTTGTGGTGCCGTCAGCCTGTGCCAAAGCGGGTGTGCTGGCGATGACCCGCTCGCTGGCCGTGGAATGGGGGCGGCATAAAATTCGAGTCAATGCTATTGCCCCAGGCCCCTTCCCTACGCCAGGTGCCTGGGAAAAATTGATGCCCAGCCCCGAGTTTGAAGCCGAGGCCAAACGCCGCAATCCATCACGCCGCTTTGGTGAGCATATTGAGTTGGCGAACCTGGCGGCATACCTGGTTTCGCCCTACAGTGACTATATCAATGGGGAATGTGTGGTCATTGATGGTGGCGAGTGGTTGATGGGAGGCGAATTTAACCATCTGGCAACCCTTCCACCAGAAATGTTAGCTGCCATGGCCTCGAAAATCCGCAAACCAAAGAAAGACGGGTAAGGGTCGCATTCCTTTCAGGAGGTGCTGATTGTGAGGCCAGGATGAACGCCCTTGAGGATTGGTTCAATCCAACCAAACCGGAAAGTACCTCCGCCGTTACTCAAACGGGTGGTAAAATTTCAACTGAAGTCAAAAACTGGGACAAGGGGAAAATAAGAAAAACTTATGAAATACGACGTTGGTGGCGAAGTCGATACCTATTGCGGAAAGTGCAAACTTGAACGGACTCACAAAATTGTGGCGGTTGATCCAGATGGTTCAATTGTAAAGGTCGTTTGTGCAACCTGTGAGTCATACCACAAATATAAAGCACCAAAGGTTGTAAAAGAGCGGACGACGCGGGTTTCCAAATCCACGAAGAAGGACAAACCGGCTCAAATTGATTTTTCCATGATTGAAATGATGACTAAGTCTGCGGTTCCATACTCAGTCCGAACCCTGTACCAAATTGGGGATGTGATTGACCATACCACTTTTGGTTTAGGACAGGTGGTGGCCATCGAAGAAGACAAAATTGATGTCCACTTTGGGGTCGGAATCAAAAAACTGGTCCATGGCCGAAACTGAAGAAAGCGGGCTGAAAAATCTCGGGCTTGGGGCTGAAGAAACTGGGCTCAGGGCTTGGGGCTGAAGACTCGCAAGCTCGGGGCTGAAGACGTCGGGCGGAAAACTTTGGGCTGAGGGTTGAAAAAAATGGGATTTCAACCCTCAGCCCGTTTTCTTCAGCCCCAAGCCCTGAGCCCGAGGATTTTCAGCCCGTTTTCTTCAGTCCTGGTTTCAAGCCGGATCATGCGTCAATTTTGAATGCCGATCATAAGCCTGAATAATCATTTGAACCAACCGGTGGCGAACCACGTCGCGGTGGGTAAATTTAATAAACGAAATCCCTTCGATTCCCTCCAAAATCTGCTGAACCTCAATCAAGCCAGAGGTTTTTCCAAAGGGAAGGTCAATTTGGGTCACGTCACCGGTAATGATTGCCCGTGAACTGTGACCAATTCGGGTGAGAAACATTTTCATTTGCTCTGAAGTTGTATTTTGGGCTTCATCCAAAATGATAAATGCATCTGACAGAGTTCGACCCCGCATAAAGGCGAGCGGGGCAATTTCGATGATGCGCTTTTCCAGCATCTTGGCAATTTTATCGTATTCAGCCAGGTCAAACAGGGCATCATAAAGCGGTCTGAGATAGGGATCCACCTTATCTTGCAAATCCCCGGGCAAAAACCCAAGCCGTTCTCCGGCTTCCACGGCGGGCCGGGTCAAAATAATGCGAGTGACCCGTTTGTTCCACAGCGCCTGCAACGCCATGGCCACGGCTAAAAAGGTTTTTCCCGTACCGGCTGGCCCAATTCCAAATACAATATCATTGGTATCAATTGCTTCGAGATAGCGCCGCTGGTTAGTGGACCGGGCAGACACCATCTTCTTCCCGGTCGGGTTAAATCGCACCGTTTTGGTGAAATAGGTTCGCAGCGTCAGGGTCCGATCATCGGCAATCTGTTTAAAAGCCACTTTCAGTTCGTCGCTGCCTGGTGTCACACCTTCATTCATCAAACTGACGAAGTCTTCAAGAATCTGTTCTACCAGCCGTGTATCTTCGTCGCTACCCTCCACCATCAGGTCACTGCCACGCATTCCAACACGGACATTGAGTAAGGTTTCAAGATACTTGATGTTTTCATCAAAAGAACCAAACAAAACTTCGATGCCTTTTTCAGGAAGGAGCAATTTCTTCAATTGAATTTCCTCACAAAAACCTTGAATCAAGGGGTTGGGGGTGAATGTACAGGCTCTGGGACGACCGTTCCAACCCTCGAAACTCCAGCAACCATGGCTCAATGAGCGTCAAAAACAACGAGGGTGGTGATCAAAAATCCCAGTCCAACTATAAAAAGCGATGCTAAAACTAGCTAAAGATTAGACTTATGTCAACGAGGAAGTCAGAGGTGGGTCCATATCCATAAATTTTTACAACCGAAGTTGGACCCGACTTCAAAAAACTTCCAGATCCTTGAAAAATCATAGGTTATCGCCCACACAACCCAGGATTGACCCTCAGCTCAAGAATAAAAGAAGTGCCTTGTCGGCTGGAAGGGTTTGGACCATAATCACAGACCCGTGTAACGTGGCCATTAACTCATCTCACCATGCAGCCTAGCAGCCATCCCCGAAAAATCCAGGTTTTTCTATGCCGTGCTCTGAATCTTTCCAAGTTGCAATCACCCGTATTTGTCTTTCCGTGATCTTCCTGTTCTGTTTGAGCCAATCGGCAGTCGGCCAGTCACCCACCATTACCTCGGTAAAACCAGAACAGACCCCGGTTGGCCAGATTCCGGCGAAAGTGGTGTTAAAAGGAACCGGTTTTGAAGCCAATTCAGTGGTGGTGATCAATACCACGCCGGTCAGTGCCAAAATAAAACCTTCGGGGAAAAAAATTGTCATCAAGGAGCTCCCGGCTGAGTTGTTTCAAACCAGCGGATTGCTTGAGATAAAAGTGATTCCAGCAACCGGCCAGGAATCAAATATTATTCGTCTGACGGTTGGAAGTCTCAATACGATCCAGCTCATAGCCCCGGCTGAACTGGTGGTAAATGTTGGTGACACCGTGTCCCTGCAGGCTCAGGTCCTGGATGCCCAGGGCGTCCCGCTCCCCAATGAAGTGATTTCCTATTCCACCCTCACGCCTGATCAGGCGACCGTTGACCAGACCGGTATCGTCACTGGAGTCCAAACCGGGGCGGCAACGATTCGGTTAACCTCGGGTGAAGCCATTCGGGACCTGGTGATTACGGTTACAGATGTGGCGAGTATTCCTTCAGGAATTGTCGGCGATGGCGATATCAAAGTTGATTCCCAAAATCGCGTGTATGCGACCGATCTCCGACGACACATCATTCGGAGCGCCCCAGTTGGCCAGCCGCTGGTTGAATTTGCTGGTGCACCTGATCTACCGGGAAATATTGATGGTGCGTTGACGTCCTCGCGCTTTAACGGCCCACTCGGGTTAGGGTTAGGAAACAATTCCCAGTTTGTGTATCTGGCTGATACTGCCAACCAGTCAATTCGGCGCTTTAATCGTGAAACCGGAACGGTCGAAACCGTGGTTGGTTTGGCCGATGTGGCCGCTGTGGCTGGTGTGGATTCCTGGGGACCGCGCGGAGTCGTCGAAGCCCAGCCCGGGGACCTCTACATTACGGATGCCGATAACCATGTTGTCTGGAGAGTCCGCCTTGGAACCCCAAATGAAATCTCGGTTTTTGCCGGCACAATCGGTCAGCCGGGAATCCTGGATGGCGTTGGAAACAATGCGTTGTTTAACGCACCACAGGATCTGGTCAGTGGGACGCAGCAAAGCATCCTGGTTGTCACAGACCGTGGAAATCGTCTGGTGAGATTAATCGCGTTACCCGACGGCCAGGTCACCACGGTTGGCAGTATTGTCAGTGCCCGTGCCTTGACCCGAACCAACCGGTATGTACCAAAGCAAAGTGTGACGTTTGGTGATCCACAGGGCGTTGAAATTGATTCGATTGGCAATTTGTATGTCACGGATGGAAACACGGTTCGGGTGGTTGAACTCCAGGATACAACCTTTGTGGTCAGTGACTTAGCCCAAAGCGGCACCTTTCAAAATGCCACGGGAATTTCCCTGGCTGGTGGTTCAGCTTATGTTCTGGATTCAGGAAAGCAGCAAGTCATCCGGGTGACACTTGGGGCGCCGCCTTCAATTTCCGACCTCAACATCAACGAAATCAAAGCTGGTCAAAGCACTGAATTGACGATTAACGGGTCAAATTTTATTCCTAACACCCAGGTCAAAATCGGAGCTCAATTGGTGTATACGGTGCGGGTTGAAAATGCCAGCCGAATCCGGTGTTTGCTCCCACCGCAACCGGAAAGCGGTCCGCTCCAGATTACGGTTCAGCATCGGGGTGGTTCGGCGACAACCACGGTGAATGTGGTCAGCGCGCCATTTTTCCAACTGGCGCTGGAACCCTTTGAACGATCCGTAACAGCGGGTCAAATGATTGATTACAAGGTTCGAATTCAGCGGTCCAACTTTGAAGGAAATGTAGCCTTGTCAGTCAGCGGTCTTCCGACTGGCGCCCAGGCCCGATTCCAGCCAAATGTGACTACGGCAGGTGAATCAACGCTGACAGTTGCCACCGCCAACACGATTGAACCCGGCAAATATCCAATTCAGGTGACTGGGTTTACCAGCGGGGTAACCGCGACGGCGGAAGGCTTGCTGATTGTAACCCGCCCGGAACCGGGCACCGTTGCCATTTCGATCAATCCATCAACCAAAACTATCGCACCTGGGCAAAATGCGACCTTCCAAATTGCCCTGAACCGCTCAAATTTCATCGGACCAGTCAAATTACTGGCTGAAGGTGTACCAGGTGGTGCCCGGGTCGATTTTGCTCCATCTGAATTGAATGGAAATAGTTCAATTCTGACGATTACCACGCTCAACACGGTGGCTGAAGGTACTTATCGAATTTTAATTAAAGGACTGGCGGAAAATACACCAGTTCAAGCTGCCACATTGACCTTGACGATTCAAAAAGCCGCCAGTGGGGGAGGCGTACGCATTGTGGCGACGCCAGCTTCCCAAACCATCACTGCCGGCCAGGCAGCCACTTTTAATTTAGAATTGCAGCGAACCAATTTCAGCGGTGACGTCCGCTTCTCGGTATCTGGTCTGCCACCTGGGGCCACGGCGAGTTTTCGGCCAGAAAGCACGACTGGAACCAACTCACAATTGATTGTCACGACTGCTGCCAGCACTCCGACCGGAACCGTCAAAATCAACATTTCCGGTTCCGCCTCGGGGACTTCAGTGACACCGACCTCGGTGACTTTAGCAATCAATTCAAGTGGTGGAGGAGGATCCACTGTCAGGGTCCAGGTATCTCCGGAGACAAAAACCATTCAGGCCGGGCAATCAGCCAGTTTTGCCGTGAATTTGGTTCGAACCAATTTTACAGGTGAAGTCCGGTTTGCGTTGCTTGGATTACCAGCAGGTACCCAGGCCACCTTCAATCCAGAGAAGACCACGGGCACCACTGCCACGCTGACCATTGCGACTTTGACCAGCGTGACCCCAGGCAGTTATGCGTTGACGGTTTCGGGAACTGCCTTCGGCGCCGGTATTTTTCCAGCGACGGCAACCCTGGTGGTCTCGGGCAATGGCGGCGGCAATGGCAGCGTTTCCCTTTCAACCAATCCAACCAGCCAGACAGTTCAAGCTGGTGAGGTGGCCCAATATTCAATTCGATTAAATCGAAACAACTTTGATGGCGAGGTCAAACTTGGGATTGGCACTTTGCCGGCGGGAGTCACCGCCCGGTTCGACCCAGATCGAACCACGGGAAATAGTTCGCAATTGACCTTGCAGGTGGGTGTCAGCACTCCAGGCGGTACCTACCAGATTCCAGTGGGTGGCCTGGCCACTGGCGCGACGATCAGTGGCACAACCCTGATGTTGATCGTAAACACAGCTCCGCAAGCCTCGGTCACCATTTCGGTTTCACCACCATCCCGAACCCTTACGCTGGGTGGCAGCGCATCTTTCTCGATCAATCTGGCCCGAATGAACTACACTGGCGCGGTCTCCCTCAGCGCGGCGGGTCTTCCTACGGGCGTGACCGCCGTTTTTAATCCCGAAAGCACGCTTGGCAACAGCGCAAATTTAACGCTTTCGGCCAGAACTGATGCTCCGACGGGCACCTACACGATTCGAATCAACGGCGCCACCACCGGAGGCGTCACCATCAATCAACCAACCATAACCATAACCATTCAACGATGAGTTCCAAAGCGAAACCTGTTCCGACTGAAACCGAATCGCATCAGTCACTTGCCGCACGATCCTGGACCCTTGACCAGGCGTTTGAACATTGCCGCCGGATTGCGTTGGGGCATTATGAAAACTTCCCGGTTGGCTCGCTTTTGATCCCCAAAGCGCATCGTCCGCATGTCTACAGCGTCTATGCTTTTGCCCGGGCGGCGGATGATTTTGCCGACGAAGGAACGTTGAGTCAGGCTGAACGCCTGGGACTTATGGAAAACTGGCGAGAGCAGCTTGTTGATTGTGTTAATGGAAAGGCAACCCACCCGGTATTTCTGGCGCTGGCTGAATCAATCAAAGTCAACCGACTGCCACTCCAACTGTTTCATGATCTGCTGGATGCCTTTACGATTGATATTGAGCGGTCACGTCACCAGACTTTTGACGCCTTGCTTGACTATAGCCGCTGTTCAGCCAATCCGGTGGGTCGGCTGATTTTGCTGTTGTTTGGGCACCGTGACGAGCAACTGGCGTGCTGGTCGGATGATATTTGCACGGCATTGCAACTGACCAATTTCTGGCAGGATGTTCTGGTTGATCTGGCCAAAGACCGGATTTACATCCCACTGGGCGAAATGGAACGCTTTGGCTATACCGAATTGGACCTTAAAGCTGGTCGTTACACCCCGGAATATATTGCCTTGATGCAGTCGCTGGCTGATCGAACCGCTGCCCTGTTTGAACGCGGCAAACCATTGTGTTCGGCGGTTGGAGGTCGCCTTGGGTGGGAATTGCGGTTGACGTGGCGCGGAGGAACGAGCATTTTGGAAGCCTGTCGGCGCAATCAATTCAATGTGTTCCAGAATCGTCCTGTGATTGACACCCGGCAGAAACTCAAAATTGCCTTGACAGCCTGGCTCCCGCTATGAAGAGTCTCCCCCGATTCTGAAGTTCCCCAGTGGCATGGATTTTCAGCATAAGAAACCACGGAAACCACGGAATACACAGAAAATAAATCCAGGTTCTTCAACGATTTCTGAGATTCTACCGAAACACGAACCGAGGAAATAGTTGTCTGAAAAACGAGAGCCGCCATTTTCAAACCGCAGCCATGTCCCAGACCATTGACCAATCCAATCAAACCGCCGAAGTCATTACCCATCAATCGAGTACCAATTTCCTGTACTCTTTTTTGGTCTTACCACGTCCAAAACGCGAAGCAATTGAAACAGTCTACGCCTTTTGCCGGGTGGTTGATGATATTGTGGACGAAGAACATCCCGCCACCGACCCACGCCAGGAACTCAACCGCTGGCGCGCGGAAATTGCCAGTTGTTTTGACGACCAGACACCAGCCACGCAACTTGGCCGCGATATTAAACGGATTGTGGCCCAGTTTCCCATTCCCCAACATTTGTTTGAGGACATGATTGATGGAATGGAGATGGATCTGGATCAGCGTCGGTATGCCACATTTGAAGAACTGGAAGAATATTGTTATCACGTGGCAAGCGTGACCGGTCTGATGTGCATTGAAATCTTTGGGTACAGCCAGCCAGGCACCAGAGACTATGCCATCAAACTGGGAAAAGCCCTGCAAATGGTCAATATCATGCGGGATTTGAAAGAGGACACACGGCGCGGACGGGTATACCTGCCCCAGGATGAACTCATCCAGTTTGGATATTCTGAAAAGGACCTGTTTTCCGAAGTGTACAATTCGAATTTTGTGGCCCTGATGCGACACCAGGGAGAACGAGCGCGGACCTTTTTCAAACAGGCTCGCGAAGCACTGCACCCAACTGACCGCCCACGGATGGTCTCAGCCGAGATTATGGGACGGATTTACTTCAAAATTCTCGAACGGATCGAAGCCGCCAGCTACAACGTGTTTGACGATACCTTCAAATTGAGCAAAGCCGAAAAAGCACTGGTTGCCATCAGTACCTGGTTAAGAATGCGACTACGATGAGTCAGTACCATCTGCGTGAGCGGGTGGGTGGCGGAGAAAAAAGGACACAAAGGACATAAAAGACGGAAACGACATTCTTTCGAAGATCTCAAACCTTTAAGAAACTATGACGAACCCATTGTTACCACTCTCAAAAACAGTCGTCGTCATTGGCGGAGGCTTTGCCGGGCTGGCTACGGCCACGGCGCTGGCTGAGGCTGGGTATCAGGTTCAGGTCATTGAACGCCGGCCATTTTTGGGTGGGCGAGCTTACTCGATGCGCGATGCGAAAACCGGTGATGTGATTGATAACGGCCAGCATTTGATGATGGGGTGTTATCGCGAGACATTTGCGTTTCTGCGCCGAATTGGGAGTTTCGATCTGGTTGAATTCCAAAATCAGTCGCGGGTGGATTTTCTGGACCGCGATAGTCACCAGACGTTGGAATGTCCAAACCTTCCGGCGCCGCTTCACTTGCTGGCCGGATTGTTCCGATTGGGTGGGATTTCATTCGGAGACAAACTCCGGACGCTCAGAATTGGCGGTGCCTTGCGCTTGAGAAATGGCGCGCTGGAAAAAAAACTCGGCCATTTGACAGTTGATCAATGGTTGTCGGCCTGTGGGCAATCGGCGCTGATGAAAGAACGGTTCTGGGAACCACTGACAGTGGCCACGCTCAACGAAGCGCTCACCGTGGCGCCCGCCAAACTCCTGGCCCGGGTGCTCCAGGATGGCTTTGGCGGCACGAAGCAGGATTCCTGCATGGTGACTTCAAAAGTTGGCTTGAGTGAGCTTTATACTGAACAATCAAAACAGTTTATCGAAGCGCGTGGTGGAAAAGTCCTGGTCAACACGGCGGTTTCAAAGGTTGTGATTGAATCAAACCGTTTTGTGGGCATTGAACTGGCTGGCGGTGAGCGTATCACTGCCGAAAGTTGTGTGAGTGCTGTTCCCTACTTTGCCCTCAAGAAGCTCCTGCCCGCCGAAGTTTTTGAAACCTCGCCTTTTTTTGCCGGCTGGAAAGATTTTCAATCAGCCCCAATTGTATCCATCAACGTGTGGTTTGACCGACCCGTGATGGATCTGGCGTTTGCCGGAATGATTGGGACGCGAATCCAGTGGGTGTTTAACAAAGAAGTCATCGTCAAACACAATCCGCGCGATTTGCAACACCTGGCGCTCATCATCAGCGCCGCGCACGACTTTGCCAAAATTCCGAAAGAACACCTGGTCGAACTGGCCGTGGAAGATCTTCGCTCGGTGTTACCCGCCGCACGCGAAGCGAAGGTGGTGCATTCGTTCGTGGTCAAAGAACACGACGCCACGCTTTCCGCTTCGCCCGAAGTCGAAAAAGCCCGTCCAAATCCCCAGACACCGATTTCAAATTTTCTGCTGGCCGGAGATTGGACCAACACTCACCTGCCAGCCACGATTGAAGGCGCGGTTCTGAGCGGGCATCTCTGTGCGAGACTGGTGTCAGGTAGCCTGTGACCGGTTTGGTTTCATTCGTGGCCTTCTGATTTTGGAACAACGCATAGTATTTCAAAACCTGCTTGTTTAAAGTGGTAACTGAATTACATCCTCCTCTTCGATTCCCAATTCCACAAATGCACAGTGAGGTAAGCGATGAGTACTCCAATCACGCAAAAAATTGCCACGACGGATGGTCATGAAATTGCCGCCCGTTTTTATTTTCCAGATCAAGAAGCAAAAGCAGTAGTGGTGATTGTTCCAGCCATGGGAGTGCATCAGGAATATTATGGTCCGTTTGCCCAATGGCTGACAGAGCAAGGATTTCTGGTGGCGACGTTTGACTATCGTGGGACGGGGTTTTCGCGCGTTCGACCTCTGCGCGAAGTCAAAGCCAACATTTTTGACTGGGCGCGCTATGACACCGGCGCCGTGGTCGAAGCAGTTTTTCAGCAAGCAAACGGCAAACCCGTTTACTGGATTGGACACAGTCTGGGTGGCCAAATCGTGCCATTTGTCCCGCGCCACGAACAAATCACCAAAGTGATAACGGTTGGAACCGGAAGCGGCTACTGGCGGGAAAATGCACCAGAACTTCGCCGCCGGGTGTGGTGGCTCTGGTTCTTTGTGGCGCCGGTCTCGATGCGACTGTTCGGCTATTTTCCAGGAAAACGACTCCGGAAAGTGGGCGATGTTCCACGCGGTGTGATGGAACAATGGCGCCGGTGGTGTTTGCATCCGGAATATGCCGTCGGCGTTGAAGGTGAAGCGGTTCGGAAACAATTTGCCGCCGTCAATACTCCGATTGTCTCGCTTTCCTTTGAAGATGATGAGTTTATGTCTGCGCGCAACACTGAATCGTTACACGGTTTTTATGTCAACGCTCCGCGCGAAATGAAGCGGTTTGCCCCAGCCGATATCGGTGAAAAGCGAATCGGCCACTTTGGGTTTTTTAAAGCCAAATTTAAACAGAAGCTATGGGAAGCAGTTCTTTTGCCTGAGTTAACCTGAAAGGCAAAAAGGCAAAAAGGTAAAAAGGCAAAAGGGACATAAAGGACATAAAGGACATAAGCAAAAAGGGGAAAGAACTGTAGATTCTTTCCCCTTTTTGCTTTTTCGAAAACCCGGAACCCGGAACCCGGAACCCGGAACCCGGAACCCTGCTCTTCCCTTACCGTGACGCAAATTTTCCAATCAGTTCGAACAACGGCAAATAGAGTGAAAAGACCAGAAATCCGACAATGATTCCGACCACCACCAACGAAACGGGTTGAACGTAGCTGGCCAGTTCGTCACGAACGCAATTGGCATTGTGTTTGAGCAGCTTCACATATCGCTCAAGCTGGGCCAGGCTCGCGTGTTCCTCATATGATTTCAACTGTGCATACAATGATGAAGCCTCGGAAAACACCGGATGCATGGTGGCAAGCGACAAATGGATGTATTGCGGTGTGCCGCGTTCAAAATTCAACGCGGCTTCCTGGCCAGCTTCGCGCAGTTCGGAATTGGACATCGCTTCAACCGCCAGGGCAAAGGCATTGGTCATGGTTTCACCAGCTTCACGAAGCAAAATAAAGGTGCTCAAAAAGTTCACCGTGTCAATGAGCGCAATGTAGCGGTTGAGTCTGGGAAACCTGAGCCAGCATTGATCTTCAAACCGGCGCACGTTCGGATTGGTTTGACGAAACCAGAAATACCCTAAAAAGCTCCCAGCCAGCCCAATTACCATCACCGGCCAGTTGGTTGAGGCAAAGGCCGAAATATCGAGGACCAGTTGGGTTGTCCAGTGGAACTCAGCCTTTCCAAGCAGCCCTTCATACAGTAGCGTAAACCCCGGTACAATTTTGATCAGCGCCACGGCCAGCACCACAGTCGCCACCACAAACACAAACACCGGATAGCGCAACACGCTTTTCAAATGATCCTTCAGGATTTTTTGCTCGGTGAGGTAATCTACCTGACGACGAAGCGCCATCCCATAGCGTCCGGTTTGTTGCGCGGCATTCAAAATCGCCAGAAATTGTGGGTCAAACACTCCAGGAAACTGCTGGGCCGCCGTATGAAGCGGTTGTCCCAGATCAGCCACCAGCGACGCCAGTTCCCGGATAAACTCCTCGCCCTGTGGTTTGCCGCTCAGCAGAAAAGCCAGCGGGTCCTGGGCGGTATCCTTAAAGTGATCAATGGTCCGAACTCGAGTTTGTAAAGCGGTCACCAGAGGGATTCCTGATTCGAGTTCGGTTGCCAGTTGATCGAAAATCTGGATTTTTTCTTCGAGCGGAAGCTGAAGCTGCCTTCGCTGAAGGGCTTTCTCGTTCTCAAGTGTGGTTGTTGCGGTTTGCATGGTCATTGTCCGGGTTGTCATATATTTAGGGCTCAGGGTTCAGGGTTGTTTGGAAGAATGAAGAATGTGGTTAGTGGTTAGTGCCTGGCTCTTCTTCGAAAGTATTGCTTTCCAACCATTAATCATTCTATGGGCTCTTCATTCTTCATTCTAAATGGGTATTACTACATTTCCATCGTTTCAAAGACTTCGGCTTCAATGACCGAATCATTGATTGGCGAAGCGTTACGGGGTGCCTGGGGTGCGGTTTCTGTGTCTTGTGATGGTTGAGTTCGTTTATATGCTTCGACTTCCGTATCGAGGTCACGGACATATTGTTCGAAATCCTCAAACCGGTACCCAGGCACACCTTCATAGGTTGGATCAATGCCGTTATAAACTGTCATCGCCGTCGCCAAATCAATCACTCCAGCCTGCACATAACATAATGCGGATCGCAAAATCGTCCAGTGGTTCAACTTTAAGGCAGTTGAGCGAATTTCGCCTAAACTGGTCTGGGTTTGTAATTGTCGGCGTTGAAACGGAGCATCCCAAATTTCAAACAGGCCCATTCGACCCCGGTATCCTCGACCCCGGCCCTGGTAACTGCAATGGGGGCAGGGTTTCCCATCTAAAATTCCAGTTGCCCGGCGCGGGCGAAATCGCATGACATCCACGTTCCAATGTTCAAGCACTGCCCGCAGGTGCGGATATTGCTGGTTGTTCCAAACCGTGGTTGGGTCTTCATCCATCGCACAATAGTCACACAATTTGGGAACGAGTTTTTGATAAATCACCCCAATCAGGACTTCACCGACCATTTCCGGCGGAATGCCGTACATTTGCAGGCGCGGCAAAATATCAAACGGAGACTTGGCGTGCAGCGTGCATTGGGTGTAATGGCCAGATTGGGCGGCTCGAATGGCAAACTGGGCTTTGTCGGCATCGTTAATTTCGCCCATTTGAATCACCTGCACATTGCTGCGTAAAATGGACGGTAAATAATCTGAAGTTTGCATCCCGCGATGGCGCGCCACCTGGGTCTGGAAAGCAAACGGAATGTCTGTTTCAACCGGATCTTCAAGGCTGATGAAGGCTTTCCCTGGAAATCGCCGATGAATTTCAGCGCTGATTGACATTAAGGTTCCGTTTTTGCCTGAATTCATCACCCCGCAGACCGGCAGTAAGCCGGTTGAACCCTGGACATATTTTTCAATCATCCGTTGCTGGAATGGAAGCAATCCCAGTTCCCCCAACCCTCGGATCTCTTCATTTTTTCGCAAAATCCGAATGGTGATCATGGCCAGCGGCACCTGCCGGGCTGAAGCTTTCAGGTATGGGAAAATACAAATTCGACCGTCAAATTCCAGGATTTTGCCCTGGTTCGAAATCTTAAAATGAATGTCTCCGTCGTGGGTTTTATGGGTTTCAAGGTCTGGAATTCCAGCATCTGATTTGGCCAGGTTGATCATTGACTGGTACACGGCAAAATCGAGGGGGATTTCCGCCTGACGCCGCCACTCGCCATCCAGAAACAATTCGTGCTGAATGGCACGCCGATCCCAGTCATAGAAGATTCGAACGTCCGAGGCTTCCTGACGAAAAGCGGAACCCGCGATATCGTAAAAGACCTGCTTGGTGTGGCTAAAGCTTTGGGAAACTTCAGTCTTTGGACGAGCGGTTGAATCAACCGACTGGGCGGCCCATTCACGTCTGACCGCCTGAACGTAGCGCCGGGTATCTCGCTGGGTAAATCCTTCATATCGGGTTTCGGCATAGAGTCGCTTGATTTCCCGGTCAATCACCTCGCGCGGAACCCGTCGAGGTTCACACCGAAACTCTCCGGCCAGACTTTCGTCCACTTGCGCCGCTGCGGCTATCGCCTTGCGAATATCAGCCCGATTGAGGAGGAATTCCAGCGTCTGGCGTCCATTTCCGTCGGCATACAAGGCATGAATGGTTGTTCCAACCAGGCATTCAATCAAGATTGCGTGACGTTCCGCCGTTTCACGAGGGATAACCGTTGCCACTGCGGTCTGGAATCGAAGTTCCAGATCCTTAGGATATGAATTTGAAATTCCCTTGAGGACATCTTCAGCGGCATGCCGGTTGGCTTTGAGTACCAGCCGGGAAACTTCGGGCAACGTCAATCGGGCGGCACGGGCCAGGCTTCGTTGAAAATTGAGCTGCTGCATCGCCTGAGTCAAATAGGCACAGCCGGCATCGTCAACCACGGCGGCTTTCAGTTCCTGTGGCGTTACTCCCAACAGCAGAACTTTGTGTTCCAGAGCTTCATTGATAGGAATCACTCCGGCCAGTTGCGGGTTTGATCGCAAATTGGGGCGGGTCATAAGTGAAAGTGCTGGTTTAAACATGACGGTTTGTCCTTTGGTTGAATCAGATTATGGAAACAGAAACATCAAATATTCAGGGTTCAGGGTTCAGGGTTCAGGGTTCAGAGATTTCAAATTTATGTCGTTTGTGTCCCTTTAGTCTTTTATGTCATTTTGGAACCTTGAACCCTGAACCCTCATTCTTATCGTTTTGCCAGAATCGTGCTGGTCGCTTCCACGATTTCTTTGGTTTGAACATCAACTGGAGCAAACCCTTTGAGGGTCATCGTGGTTGTGCCATCAACACTGCGCACTTCCTGTTCTGCAAAAACCAGCAACCGTTGATGGGTCCCCATCCATTCCAGGAATTTGAGTTGATTGAGAAACTGTCCACGCAACTGGATCACCAGTTTTGATTCATTGATTCCTGGCTTGTACGGAGCGTGGGTGTCGTCTTTGCGTTCGATAACCAGGTGGGCAGCGCGGGCTTGATTTTTCACCTGCTCAAATAACTCACCAAGTCCATCAACTGACGGTAAATACTTTGCCACTTGCTGATAGCGCTCACGGGTGGATTCAACTTCGGCAAGCAACTGGTCGTGTTCCTGGCGATACCGATCCGTGATGTCATTTTCCTTCTTTTGTTTGGCAATCATATCTTGCTGGGTATTAAGGGTTGACTGCCATTCCGAAAACCAAAACTGGTCACCGACGACCCAGCTACTGGCTGCCATCAAGGTGGCGATAATGAGTTGCTTTACAATTCGTTGAATCTGCATGGTTCAAATCTCCGCTGTTATGAATTATGAATTATGAATTATGAATTATGAATATTTAAAATGTTGATTATCAGCTAGATATAGTGATATCAGATGAATTTCTCATGCTTCATAATTCAATTTTTGACGGTTTAGTTCATTTCGCTTTTTTGGCCGGTTCCCCTGGCTTTGGTGTCGCAGTCGCCGTGTTTTCAGTGGCCTTGACAACCAGTTCCGGAATTGGCTGGGTCTCAATTGGGTCGGTAAACACTTTTCCCTGATACTGGCAGGTGATGGTGAAGTCGCTTTTTTCTTCCCGGGATTGCAGGACGTAATTTGACCGCACATTGGTATAGTGACCCGCACCTTCCAGGTTGCGAACAAAGTCCGCAACTGGATCCACCACATCAATGACCAGCGGCTGACCAGCTTCCGCCTGGGCTTGAGTCACAGTGGTGGGTGTTACATATCCACTGATCGTTACATTGCGGCCCTGGACTTTGAGAACGGTTAGAACCAGCCCGGTCGGCACCTGCCAGCTCACGTCATTTGAAATCTGATAGTTCATACCCTGGGCTTCACGCATCTTATTTACCACTTCAATGCGGTGGTTTAAGGCTTCAAGGTATTGTTTGTACTGCTCAGCTTCCCGCTTCAAAGTCTGGTTGGCTTCGGCGCGCCTGGTTTGGACGGATTGTTCAACGCGTAACTCATTTTCTCGGCGAATCAGCAAGGTATACTGTCCGCCAATCAGAACCCCAATCGCAATCAGCCCCAATACCACACCCAGATATTCAAACCGCCGGGCGCCGCCAGGTGAAACATTGACCAGACCACTGGCCATCATCCCTTTAAGCTGATCAAAGAAACCGGGTGATCGCGTTGCAACAGGTCGGGAACGAACCATCCCACGAAAATCGGCGCCGTGGTCGTTGAGGTAGGCATAAACGCCCCCAAGCATCGGCACCATTTCGGTGATGACCAAACTGGTTGCTGGAGTTGACCCCGTTTCAGTTTGCAACCCTGAAAGATCAAAAACCTGAATCAGTTCCACCTGGAGTTGTGCCCGAAGCCAGTCCATCCGGGACCGATGATCGCCAGTACATTCGCCCGAAACAACCACCAGTTCAAATGCTGATTGGAGTCGGGTTTGGACATCATCAATCATCAGGGTCATCGCATTTTCAAACCCTTGCTCATCGTTGACATCCACCAATTCAAGACTATGGGCAACCAGTTCTCCGCGTTCATAGACGAACCAGTCAATTTGGGTTCTGGAAATGTGAAGGTGACCGACCCGAACGGCACGTTCGGTTTCTTCGCGATACACCGTGGTAAATGCCTCAGCCAGGCAGGCGGCTTCACACAGAACCGATCCGACAGGAAGTTGCTCCACAATCATTGGGTCCACATAGGCCAACATCAGCGTGGAGTCAAAATCGCACCGGGCAGTTACCAGGTTGCCCAGTGACACAACTGCCCCGATATCGGTCAGATAGGCTTCACCTGGGCGAACTTCAATTGGGCTCGGGTAGATGGTCAATACTGGGATATTACCAGCAATTGACTGGAGTGTGGCAACGGCATCTGATTGTGATGCAACTGTTTCCAGATGAACAATGGATGGACCAGTTGTTCCGTCGGTTTTGACGATACCAAGGGTAACCTCGGCTGATTGATAGCCAAAGCGAATGACTCCTAACATGATGGTAGCTTCCTTTATGCAAAAATTCGAAGGGGGTGGTTTCCAAGGGCTGATTGCAACAATTCGGTTTCCTCAAAGGCATCCAGAACCCGCGGATCAAACAAAGTGTGACGCTGACGCTGCATATCTTCCCAAACTTCCACTGGGAACTGGCCTCGACGATGTGGACGATGTTCAATTCGAGCAACGAAATGATCAGCCACGGTGACAATGCGGGCAATCAGTGGAATCTGGTCTCCGGTTAATCCGCAGTTTGGATAGCCACCCCCGCCATATCGAAGGTGGTGGTAATACGCGGCGGCGACAATTTCCTCGTGGCATCCAACTGATTCAAGGAGCATTTTGCCGTAGATCGGATGGTATTCCATCACCTGGCGTTCCGATTCCGAATACACCTGCCGCGACAGCCGAATTTCATCAGGCACCACGATCTTGCCGTAATCGTGCAGCGTTCCCGCCAGGTATGCCAGGTGCGCTTTTTGCTCGCAATCAGGATGATTGCGGTGCAGGACGCGGGCGATTTGCTCTGCCGCGAGGCCGACTTCTTCGCCGTGAACCACCAGCGAGTAGCCTGACCCGGCGTATTTTTGAGCCATGACCCGGCGCAAATTGCGTAAAAGTTGCGGCATAATCAGTTGAGTGACTTCAAGCTGTGCAGGGGAAACGGCGCCCATACGGCAATACCTCGCAGATCGAGTTTCAATTTTGCCCACCGATTGATCCTGATGGTGCGGATGCCTGAGTAAGAGCAACCCTCGTGCCAGAAACTTTATCCAGAAAACCACCTTGAAAATCCTGCCTGAGCGCCTGAACCCACCTCTTTGAATTAAACTCTGTTGCCTGATGATGGCTTGAACCAGTCCAGCCGATGGCATTCTTTTGAATGGTTGAAGTTACCTTAAAATATTGAAAACAAAAGTATTTTATTCTGATGTGTGGTTAGGTGAGCCCGGTTTGCGGCTCTCAGAACTTTGAAACCCAGTCTGCATTTAATTGATTCAATTCATTTAGATTCAGCAATCTGATGAAAGTTAAATTAAACCGATTGGGAAAAACGAAACACAATCCAACTTTAATTAAATTGATGAATTGAAAAGTGACGCTATCGCCTGAGTTCTTCACCCAAAGATATTCCATCTCCTGTCTGGACAACACGATAGGTTGTCCATACAATCGGCGATTCGAAGTCCTTCGAAATCAACACACTCACCTGACACCTCAAAAATCACTCACTCACGACATGACAAAATTACTTGAAGGAAAAACTGCATTGGTCACTGGTGGCTCACGGGGACTGGGGCGGGCCATCTGCGAAGTTTTTGCCCGCGAAGGTTGTAACATCGCCTTTAATTACCACAGTCAGCCCGAGGCCGCTCAAACCGTAGTTGACAATATTGAGCACCTGGGCCAGCGCGCCCTGGCCTTTCAGGTTTCAGTCACAGATCGCGCAGCAGTGAAACAAATGGTGCGGCAAATTATTGAGCAGTTTGGGCGAATTGATATTTTGGTGAATAACGCGGCGATTAACCGGGCAGATATGTTTTTGACGATGACGGACCGCGCCTGGGATGAAGTCGTCAACACCAATTTGAACGGCCTGTTTAATGTCACCAAACCTGTGTTTAAACAAATGGTGCGTCAGCGGTATGGCCGGATTTTGAATATCAGCTCAATCGGAGGCATCCGTACCGTTCCGACGAGTGTTCATTACGCCACAACCAAGTCTGCCGTGGTCGGCTTTACCAAAATGCTGGCCCGCGAAGGAGCGCCCTTTGGCCTGGTCGTCAATGGCATTGCCGCTGGTATTTTTGACACGGACCTGGGTCACACCTTGCCTGATAAATTCCGCGAAACATACGAAGGCTGGTGTTCACTGGGGCGCTATGGACGACCGGAAGAAATGGGCGAACTGGCCGCCTTTCTGGTTTCTGACCGCAATAGTTATATGAATGGCGAGATGATCATCCAGGATGGGGGGACAGTGACTTAATCAAGTTGAAACTGATTCTGCACAATGAAGAAGAAAGACTGTAGAATCTATAGACCTTCAGCGGCTGAACCTTATTTTATGCTTCCGGCTTGCGTGTTCATTCTTCATTCTTTCAGGATCCAGAGATTTTCTTATGCCGCAGATAACCATCCTGATCACAACTCGCGAACAGTTTTCCCACATCCGCAAAAACCTTGAGAGCATTTATGCTCATACACCACAGCGTTTTGACTTGATTTATGTCAATAGCGGCGCACCTCCTTCTGTTTCAACTTACTTGAAGCAACAGGCTCGCGAAAAAGGGTTTCAGTTGATTGAATTCTCTCATCAGATTCACCAAAACTATGCTCGCAATGTGGGGCTGAAATATGTCAAGACTCCATTTGTGATGTTTTTGGATAATGATGTCGAAGTCACGCCGGGGTGGCTAGAGCCATTGCTCACCTGTGCTGAAGAAACTGGGGCCTGGATCGTCGGGCCAATGGTGTTACTTGGGCCACCCGAAGATCAGATCATTCATTTTGCCGGTGGTGAGGCGGGAATTAAAGAAGTTGGTGGACAACGAATCTATCATGCCCACATGCAATACTGTACCTGGCCAATCAGCGCGGTTCCGGTTCCACTCCGGCGGCAGGAAACAATCAATGTTGAATTTCATGGAATGCTGGTGCGGAAATCAGCGCTGGACCAGATTGGTGGGCTGGATGAAAAGATTTACAGCACTTCAGACCACTTTGACATTGGCCTGGAAGTGAGCCAACGGGGAGGCAAAGTCATTTTTGAACCAGCCTCTGTGATTGCGTATCATCCCCCACTCAATATGGACAACGATGATCGGCAGGTTTTTCGAACCCGGTGGAGTGAAGCCTGGAACCAGGCCACACTGGACCATTTTTACTCCAAATGGGGACTGACTCCAAACCTGAAAAAACAAGAGTGGATCAGAAAACATCGCCGTAAATGGCTGTATCCGGTTTTCAATCGAGTTGAGAGAATGGCTGGTAAACGTGGGCGTGATCTGGCTGAAAAATTGATCTCACCGCTTGAAATTATCCATAACCGATTATTTTACCATTTGCCCCAGATTTCCCACTCTTTCGTGACGGGTGTTCATTTAGGTGAGATTGATCATTCCAACCCAACCGTCCTGTGAGGTACTCTGTTTTGAAACTTCTGTTAAGTATGAATTTGCCCTATTTGCGGTTGAATGGGGCCAATAAAGGCAATCGGATTCTGGCTGAAGCCCTTTCTGCTCAAGGGCACCCGTTTCGCGTGATTGTTCCTTCCTTTAGCCCAACCGACCAGTTAACCCGGTCATCGTTTCAGGCGTTGCTCCGGAGCCGGGAAATTTCATTTCGGGCCCAAGATCACACAGATGTGTTCACCCTCAATGGGGTCGAAGTGCATTCAGTTGCCGACCCGGCGCAGCTTCGGACGGAATTGGTCAAGGAACTTGAGCGCGATGAGCCTGACTTCGTGTTTATTTCGACCGAAGATCCAACCCAAAACTTGCTCGACGCCGCGCTCCGGACGTGTCCATCGAAAGTTGTGTATATTGTTCACACACTTGAGTTTCTTCCGTTTGGGCCACATGCTTTTTTCCCAAGCCAGGCGCGTACCCGCCTGATTGGGCAAACCGCCGGGATTGTTTCGGTCAGTCAATTTGTGCAGCAATATATAAAGGAATGGAGTGGGCTCGATTCGCTGCAACTCTACTGGCCAGCCTATGGCGAGCCTCCATTTCCGCATCTTGGGCAGTTTGAAAATCCGTTTGTGACGCATATCAACCCCTGTGCGGTCAAAGGTATTTCAATTTTGCTGGGTCTGGCAGATGCCCTTCCCCAGGTTCAGTTTGCCGCCGTACCGACCTGGGGTGCCACGCAGGAAGACCGGGTGGCACTGACACAGCGCGCCAATATTTCGCTCCTGACGCCGACTGAGCACATTGACGAACTCTTCCGACACACAAAAGTATTGCTGGTGCCATCGCTGTGGTTTGAAGGACTTGGATTTGTCACGCTTGAAGCCATGCTGCGCGGGGTTCCAGTGCTGGCGGCCAGTTCGGGTGGAATCCCAGAGGCAAAACTTGGCACTGAATTTGTGATTCCGGTCCATCCCATCGAGCGCTTTACCGATCAGCTTGACGAACACCACCTGCCGATTCCGATTATTCCCGCGCAGAATCTTGCCCCGTGGCGTGCCGCATTAGAGAAATTGCTTTCAGATTGTGAATTCTACCAGCAGCACGCCGCGGATGCCCGATCACGTGCCATAGAATTTGTGAGCCGGTTGAGTTTTGAACCACTGGTTGCGTACCTGCACCATCTTGCCTCCAGGCCGAAAGCCCTGGCGGCGGCCACAACCGTTGACCAGCCTGCAGTTTCCAGCCAGCGTCGAGAGAATCCTGCCCCGAGTGCCGCGAACCTGACACCTGAACAGCGAGCGCTTTTGCTTCAACGGCTCCGCAAAAAAAGCCAGACTCAGGCCGCAACGTCCACCGAGCCACCTGTCGGAATCCAGCCAGCTTCCCGGACACACCCACTGCCGCTCTCGTTTGCCCAGCAACGACTCTGGTTTCTCGACCAGCTTGAACCAGGCAGTGCCGCCTACAACCTTCCTGGCGGCTTTCGGGTTCGACTACCGGTCAACACCGCCATCTTGCACCAGAGCATTCTGGAAATTATTCGCCGGCACGAAGTACTTCGCACCACATTTCAGGTCATTGATGGCGAGCCAGTCCAGGTAATCAATCCAGAGCCAGGCTGTTCATTTTCGGTGTCTGATGTTTCACATCTGGCTGATAGACCCGATGGGCGACAGCTTCTGGCGGCTCAGATCATTGAAGAAACCCAAAGTTCGTTTGATCTGGCCACTGGACCACTGGTTCGGGTGAAGGTTCTCAAACTCGGCGCTCAAGACTGGGTGATTGTGGTCACGATGCACCACATTGTTTCGGATGGCTGGTCGGTTGGGGTGTTTTTGCGTGAACTCCAGACCCTCTACGCGGCTTTTTCTCAGGGGAAGCCATCTCCATTGCCACCGCTCCCAATTCAATATGCTGATTTTGCGGTCTGGCAGCGCGAGAAATTCAGCGGTGCCGCGCTTGAAACACAACTGGCGTTTTGGCGGCAACAACTCGGCGACACAACCGGGATTCTTGAGTTGCCAGCCGATCATTCACGTCCGGTCAACCCATCACATCGGGGCGGCTGGGAACAGGCAACGTTTGCTCCACATCTGGTCGAACCGTTGCGAAGGCTTTCGCAAAGTGAAAGCTGCACCATGTTTATGACCCTGCTGGCAGCCTTTGCGGTTCAACTGAGCCGGTACACCGGGCAGCAAGACATTCTCATCGGCACCCCGATTGCCAACCGGACCCGATCCGAAATTGAGAATCTGATTGGGTTTTTTGTCAATACACTGGTCATCCGGGTCAACGTCTCGGGCAAGCCTCGATTTCGGGATGTGCTCCGGCAAGTTCGGGAAACGGCACTTGGGGCCTTTGCCCATCAGGATGTGCCGTTTGAAAAACTGGTTGAGCTGCTTCACCCGGACCGCGACCTCAACCGCACGCCGCTGTTTCAGGTGATGTTTGCCTTTGGCCAGGAAGGCCGTGCCAGTCAAAAATCCACGCCACCCAATCGAACCCAGCTTATTGACACCCTTGAAGTTGAAAACCGTACTTCCAAATTTGACCTGACGCTGTCAATGGCTGAGACCGACGCCGGAATCATCGCCGGGTTTGAATACAAAACGGAACTCTTTGAATCAGCCACCATTCGCCGGTTTCTGACCCATCTGGAAACGCTCTTGCAGGGGGTTTGTGCCAATCCGGAAGCCCCGATTTCCAGCCTGCCGTTGATGTCAGAAGCTGAACGCGATCAAATTTTGGTGCGATCAAACCAGACCGAGCGGCAATTTCCGACTGGCGAACTGCTCTATCAACTCATTGAAATCCAGGCACAGCAAACACCTGATGCCATTGCGGTTGTTTTTGGAGATCAGCATCTCACCTACCACCAGCTCGATTCACAGGCCGGTGTACTGGCTGAGTACCTCCAGCATCTGGGCGTTGGACCTGGCGCACTGGTGGGAATTTTTGTTGAACGCTCAATTGAGATGGTAACGGCCTTACTCGGCGTGCTGAAAGCCGGTGGGGCCTATGTTCCACTTGACCCAGGATACCCGGCGGAACGGCTGGTGTTTATGATTGGCGATGCCCAGGCATCGCTTATTCTGACCCAATCCCACCTGGTCGAACGTCTGCCCCAAACTTCCGCCCAGACGATTTGCCTGGATCAGCCGCTTCCGGTGCCAGCCATCACCAGCAAAACCACCCCGTCACCACAACCGACTCCTGAAGATCTGGCTTATGTGCTGTACACGTCCGGGTCAACAGGTCAGCCCAAAGGTGTGATGATTCCGCATCGGGCAATCTGCAACCACATGCACTGGATGCACGAGACTTTTCCGCTCTCAGCCGATGATCGCGTGTTGCAAAAAACGCCGTTGAGTTTTGACGCTTCGGTGTGGGAATTCTGGGCGCCACTGATGGCTGGTGCTCAACTGGTGATGGCTGAGCCAGGGGTTCATCAGGATGCGGAAAATTTGTCACAAGTTATTGCAGTTCAAAAGATTACCATTCTGCAAGTTGTTCCGACCCTGCTTTCGCTGCTGCTTGAAGAACCCACCTTTTCTCAAAGTACTCAACTTCGACGGGTTTTTGCCGGTGGCGAAGCCCTTTCCGGCACCCTGCGGGATCGGTTCTTTGAAAAACTTCCAGCCGTGGAACTGGTCAACCTGTACGGTCCAACCGAATGCACGATTGACGCCACTTTTTTTGTCTGCCGGCCAGATGATGTGAGCCGCACAGTTCCCATTGGAAAGCCAGTTTCAAATATGACCGCGCTGGTGCTCGACGCTGAAGGGCAACCCGTTCCGATTGGCATTCCCGGCGAACTCTACCTGGGCGGCGCGGGTGTCGGGCAAGGATACTGGCGGCGACCAGAGCTGACGCAAGAGCGATTCAAGGCAGGGTTCGGGGTTCAGGGTTCAGGGTTCAGGGATTCTGAACAAGAGATGATTGATCAAGCTACCAATCAACAATTTGGGACTTCAAGAAAAAATTTTGAGGATAAAGCGAGATTTATTTCCGCTAAACCCCGAACCCTGAACCCTGAACCCCGAACCCTGGCTTTGTACCGAACCGGTGACCGGGTCCGCTGGCTTCCGGATGGGAATCTGGAGTTTCTTGGTCGGATGGATACCCAGGTCAAATTGCGCGGATATCGGATTGAAACTGATGAAATTGAAGCTGTTTTGCAGCGTCACCCGCTGGTGCGCGAAGCGGTGGTCGTGGTGCGGCAGGATTCGGCAAACGATCAGCGACTGGTGGCCTACATGACGCTTTCGGCGGATGATTCCCACTCTGAAACGGTTCATCCGGCGCAACTGGTCGCCTTCCTTCAACCTCATCTGCCTGAATTTATGCTCCCATCGGCTGTGGTGATCCTGCCCAAACTGCCCCGGCTTCCAAATGGAAAAACTGACCGCCGGGCACTTCCGGCACCAGACCAGGGCGCATTGAGAGCAGATCGAAGTGTGGATTTGCCCCGAACGCCTATCGAAGAAATGCTGATCGAACTTTGGAAACAGGTGCTCAAAGTTGAGGCGATTGGCATCCACGACAATTTCTTTGCCCTGGGTGGGCATTCCCTGCTCGCAGCGCAATTGATCACGCGCCTGCGAAAAACCTTTGAAGTTGAACTGCCACTCAAGCGGATTTTTGAAGCCCAAACCATAGCCCAACTGGCAACGATCATTGCTCACGCACAAACCCAATCAAATCAAGAAACTACCAGTCAAACCAGACCACAACTGGTGGCTGTTTCCCGAAATCGCCCGCTCGCGTTGTCATTTGCCCAGGAACGGCTCTGGTTTCTCGACCAGCTCAAACCAGACAGTCCACTCTATAACATTCCACTGGTCTTTGGCCTGCCGGAAGCCGTCAGCTTACCTGAGCTTGAACAGGTATTTACGGAAATAATTCGCCGTCACGAAATATTGCGAACAACATTCCCGTCATTTGAAGGTGAGCCAGTTCAGGTGATTGGCCCACCCGTAGATTTCCACTTTGAAGAACACCTGATTCCAGATTCTGAAACCGATGATGAACGTCACATAACGGCCTTCTTGCGTCAGCCATTTAACCTCGAACGTGGACCATTGCTGCACGGGGCGATTTTTCGGAGCGCACATCAAAAAACGAAAGTGGCCCTTTCTGTCCATCACATTGTGTTTGATGGGTGGTCTGCAGGCGTTCTCTTCCAAGAACTCGCCCAAATCTATCGGGCACGGCATCAGCATCACTCACCGGGTTTGCCAGAGTTGCCGATTCAGTATGCCGATTATGCCGCCTGGCAGCGCAACTGGTTCCAGGGAGCTGTTTTTGAAAGCGAACTGGCATTTTGGAAAAACCAGCTTGCTGGTATCCCACCACTGCTGGAGCTTCCAACTGACCGACCGCGACCGGTTATCCGCTCGTTTCAGGGCGCCCGCCAGTTTTTTGAATTCGATGAATCAGCCACCGAAAAGCTAAAAACACTGAGTCGTCAGGAAAATGTCACCCTGTTTATGGTGCTCCTGACGGCTTATGTCGTGCTGCTGGCACGGTATTCAGGTCAAAATGACATCAGTGTTGGAACGCCAGTTGCCAATCGGACCCAGGCGGAAACCGAAGCCTTGATTGGGTTTTTTGTGAACACACTGGTCATTCGAACCCAACTGGAAGCTGAACCAACTTTTCTGGAGGTCTTGCTCCAGGTCAAACAGACCGTCCTTGACGTGTTTGCCCATCAGGAAATGCCGTTTGAGAAACTGGTTGAAGTGCTGCAACCGGAACGAAATCTCAGCCACACGCCACTGTTTCAAGCCTTTTTTGTTTTTCAGGCCGCCTCACCGGCTGAATTTAAACCTTTTAGCGGGTCAGCTCCGGTTTCGCCCCGGTCCGCTCAATCCCAGCCGGCGGCAGCGGACCAGCGCGTGGCACCTGGAATGGCGAAATTTGACCTCACGCTGTCAATTTTTGAAAAAGGGGCAAAGTTATCTGGTGCGTTGGAATACAGCACCGATTTATTTGACCATGACACCATGCGTCGAATGATTGGCCATTTCCAAACTCTGGTTTCTGGAATTATCACTCAGGCCGACCAATCTATTCGGCGCATTCCATTGCTGACGCAACCTGAACTTGATCAACAACTGATTGAATGGAATGAAACCACACGTCCGTACCCGATTGACCGTTGCCTGCAAGATCTTTTTATGGAGCAGGTTACACAAACTCCAGACGCAATTGCGGTTGAATTTGGCGACCTCGGAGACCAGCGTTCATCCCCTCGCACACTGACGTTCCGACAATTGAATGACCGGGCTGAACACCTGGCCCGGTTGCTCAGGGCCGCTGGTGTTGGCCCAGATGTGCTGGTTGGGCTTTGTATTGAGCGCTCGCTGGAAATGGTGGTCGGGGTGCTTGGCATTCTCAAGGCCGGCGGTGCCTATGTTCCAATGGAGCCGGGATATCCGCTGGAACGACTCCAGTTTATGGTCGAAGACACCCGGATGCCCGTGGTGCTGGTCCTTTCCAAAGAGGCACATCGGTTTGCCGAAATGACGGTTACCGCTCTGTGCCTGGATGCCCTTCCCGAGTCCATTCAGGTGGAACCCATTGAAGAGAAATCAGTTACGCAATCAGCAACCTCACTGGCCTATGTCTTATACACCTCCGGTACAACCGGCAAACCCAAGGGCGTCCAGATCGAACACCGCCAGATTGTGAACTACATATTTGGGGTCTCAGAGCGGGTTGGGTTTGAACCCGGAATGAGCTATGCCATGGTCCAGCCGCTCACGGTGGATTCCTGCAAAACAGTTTTGTTTCCACCATTGCTCTTTGGTGGGTGCCTGCATGTCATTACCAAAGAACTGTCTCTCAACCCTGAAGCACTTAGCCAGTATTTTGAAGACTACGGCATTGATGTGCTGAAAATTGCACCTTCGCATCTGGCAGCCCTTCAAATACCACCCTTTACCCAAAAGCTTTTGCCCAGAAAACGGCTGGTGGTGGGTGGAGAAGGCTCCACCTGGGAGTGGATCCATTCCTTTGATGAAGTGTCAGACCCGGCCTGTTTGTTCTTTAACCACTATGGTCCGACCGAAACCACGGTTGGCGTTTTGACCAATCCGATTCAAAAAGGCCGCCGCGAGCACATCAACCCAAATCTGCCGCTTGGCAAACCACTGCCAAACTGCACCATGTTTATTCTGGATCCGTTTTTACAGCCCGTGCCGGTGGGTGTTGTCGGAGAATTATTTATCGGTGGTGACTGTGTGGCTCGGGGCTATCTCAATCGTCCAGAGTTGACGGCGGAACGCTTCGCTTTAGGGGACAGGGGACAGGGGACAGGGGACAGCTTTACACCAGGGGACAGGGGACAGGGGACAGAGGACAGTTCAAAACCTGTTTCATCTGCTTTCAGCTATCCCCCATCCGCCATCCCCCATCCCCTTTACCGAACCGGTGACCTTGCCCGGTACCGACCCGATGGGACGATTGAATTTCTTGGCCGGAATGATTTGCAGGTGAAAATTCGCGGCTTCCGGATCGAATTGGGCGAAATCCAGGCAGCCCTCAATCAACATCCAGCCGTCCGCGAGTCAATTGTCCTGGCTCGCACCGATCAACAAGGCAACAAACGGCTGGTGGCCTACTGTACCCTGCATCCCGACCATCAAGAAGCACAGGTTGAAACAGCCATTTTACGTTTTCTGGCGGATCACCTGCCTGATTTTATGGTGCCATCGGCACTGATGGTGATTGAGGCGCTGCCGCTCTCAGCCCATGGCAAAATTGACCCCAACCGCCTGCCTGAACCTGAATTTGGCGACCCGTCACACGCTCAAACCTATGTGCCAGCCAGAAATGCCATTGAAACGCTGCTGGTTCGACTCTGGGAAGAAACCCTTGGGGTCTCACCAATTGGTGTGACCGACAATTTCTTCCATCTAGGCGGGCATTCCCTGCTGGCAGTTCGACTGATTACCCGGATTCAGCAACTCACCCGCCGGAGCCTCTCAGTGGCAACCCTGTTCCAAAAAGCCACGATTGAGCACCTGGCCCAGGTGCTTGGTGAGAACCAGCCCGCCAGGGCGACCTCGCTGGTGCCGCTCCAGCCAGGCGGCCACCGTCCACCAGTCTTTTGTTTTCATGCCTTGAGCGGAACGGTCGCACCGTTTGTCCAATTCAGCCGACTCCTGGGAACGGATCAACCAGTGTATGGACTGCAGTCACGTGGAATTGATTTTGTTTCGATCCCGTTGGAAGACATACCCGCCATGGCCGTAGCGTATCTGGCTGATGTAAAAGAAGTTCAACCCACCGGGCCTTATCAGCTCTGCGGCTGGTCAATGGGCGGATTGATTGCTTATGAAGCTGCCCGGCAGCTTGTTCAACAAGGTGAGTCAGTCGTCCGGCTGATTTTGATTGATGCCGAAGTCACCACGCCGGATCCTGAACCAGTTGTGGACAATGCGGTTTTGCTGGCTTCACTGGTGGATCCACTACTTGGCATTACCCCAGATGATTTGCGGTCGCTTGACCTTGATCAGCAACTGGCCTTTGTGCTGGAGCGAAAACAGACTTCACCTGATTTGCAGGGACTCCTTGGCCTGGAACACGCCCGACGGGTGTTTCAGGTGGTCAAACTGAACTCAATTGCCGCGCGAAAATATGAGTGTGAACCGTACTCTGGAGACGTGATTGTGCTCAGATCCGAAGAACATGGACCGGATGAACCACTGGATTTAGGCTGGGGAAGACTGGTTCAGGGTGGGGTGGACGTCGTTCAGGTTCGCGGAACACACCAGCGGTTGTTACGCGAACCCTTTGTTGAGAACGTTGCTGCGGAAGTACGGAAAGGGCTCGGGGCTGAAAAAAACTGGGGCTCAGGGCTTGGGGCTGAAGACTCGCAAGCTCGGGGCTGAAGATAACGGGTTTAATACCCTGAGCCCGACGTCTTCAGCCCGATGTTTTCAGCCCCAAGCCCTAAAACTACCGAATCTTGCTTGGTCGTCGGAACTGGCCAGTGCCCGTTCCGCTTCCGTTCGGGAAGCCAACCAGATCCCACTGTTGGGCGGTGTTGGCTACCAGGCGGCCTTGAATGCGGTTATTTCCCGTGTCACTGACCACCAGATATGGACCGTTGAACACTACACGGTTCAGAATATTATTTTGAAACCGGCTGACTGTAACGCCTTCTGGCGCATTGACCTGCCCCAAGCCTGCCCCAACCTGGGCCAGTGCTTTTCCTTGATTGGCATTGCCGTTTGGAAATTGCAAAACGCGGTTATTGCCCGTGTCGGCAATAAAGAGGTTGCCACTATCATCAACCGCCACACCTTGTGGGTTTTTGACTTTGTTCAACCCAACTCCGAGTGATGCCACAATGGTGGCTTTATTCGAGAGGGTAATGGTATTGGCATTGGCAAGTTTCAGAATTCGGCTGTTGGACTGGTCGGCAATAAACAACGTAAAGTTGGAATCAATCGCCAATCCGTGCGGGGCGCCGACCTGCCCACTCCCGGCACCATTGCTGGCCAAAACAAACCCAAATCCCGGAACACCGTCGTCAAATCGCAGCACCCGTCCATTTCCGGTATCAGAAACATAGAGATTCCCCTCGGAATCAACCACCAGTCCTTGCGGTGCGCGGACTTGATTTGGGGCTGAACCAATCGAGGCAAAGAGTTGCCAGGAGCTGCCGCCATCCGTTGACCACTGAATGCGGTTATTTCCAGTGTCAGCGACATAGAGTCGAGAACCTCCAAGTTGTCGAGTTTCAACTCCCCTGCCGGAAAGCATGCCAAAATCAAAGGCCACGGCCTCTGGTAATCGGAATTGTCCCAGGGCGCTGCCCGCTGCCCCGCCCGCGACAACATTCCAGGTAAAGCCGTCAAATGCCTGAATCCGGTTATTGGTGGTATCAGCGGAAAAGAGGACTGGTTGTTCGATTGGCTGCCCTTCCGAGATTTCCAGACACCAGCAATTAAATGTCCCAGCATCGTCCTCGGCATCATCACAAATTGACAGCGTCCAGGATCCCTGAGCGGGCTCGCCGTCGAAAATAGAAAGGGAATCACCTGGCCCCTCTCCAAAACTTGGGAGAAATGAGCCGGTGTAGGTACCAGGAACATCAGGGACGAAAGAAGATGCTTCGTCGTCAATGACGAAATTTGGAAACGGAGAACAGGTGGTGCCGAATGATCCAGGATCATCTCCACCTACATCCTCAACGAGGATCGCACTGGTTCCGATTGGGGATTGAAGTGAAATTTTCAGATCTGATGGATAGTCATGGCTCAGATACAGCCGCACGTTGACATCACCGACGGTGAAATTGGTCGGGACATTCACTGAGGTATTGAGCTGTTCAATTCCAGGGGTGCAGTTTTCGCCCCCATCCCCAACTGGCGGAAGGGCGCTTCCAGTTCCATTGCAAAAGAGCATCGGCCCGCCCTGGTTGGCAGTAAAGCCTTTGGTCAAACGTTGTTGCTCCTGAACCAGAGACTTCACCTTGAGGTGGAGCATGCGGAGCTGTCGGTCATCCTGTTTGACCTGGCTTGCCTGTTCACGAAGCTCGATTTCTTCTTGCAAGACCTGAATTTGAGCTTCGAGGAATTGGGCTTTGATCTGGTTAAAGCGTTCCTGCAAGGCCGTGACATTCAAAATGTCGAGATCTTCAGCAACTTTGGAAATCTTGAGTTCCTGGGTGGCTTTGTCATATGCCAGTTGCATTTGTTGCTGTTGGTAGAGCTGCTCAGCTAACTTTTTTTGTTTTTTCTCAGTCAGCGGGACCTGTTTTTGCAAACCGAGTATTTCACCTTGAAGGACTTTAAGCTGAATTTCCCACAGTTGGGCCTGTAACACTCGCATCCGATTCTTCGCGGTTTCTTGTGTAAACCCTCGTGAAATCGGCGACAGTATCCCAAAGGCAACGACCACGAATAAAACCCATACACCCACACGCCATTTCATAGGCTGTCTCCTGGAAAGTGTTGTTTTTACAAGGTAAAAACCTGTTTAAATGGCCATCGTTCATACCTGGCTCGAAAAAGTTTACGGACAGAATTTTTGATGGAAATGGTTCAACATATTGAAGAATGAATCATTTGTCTGACTCTGCTGATGGCAAGGAGTTTTGATCATCCGCTAGAGATGAAAAAAATTTTGAAAGCAGAACGCACAGAAGAAAGAGGGTATTTTTTGATGAAGTGAATACTTCAGGTAACCAGAAAAAAAGGGGGTTGAACTGGATTCATTCTCGCTTGAAATTGTGGAATTCGTCAAATCAGAAACAAAGTTTTTTTGAAAAATTTCTGCAGCCACATTCATAAAAAAAGGCAGCTTTCCCGAAGAAAAGCTGCCTGAAAGGAAGAAGTTATAAAAACTTCCAACCATTTTAGAAGATCAATTTCAGACCCAACTGGATCACACGTGGACGACCAGCAAAAATTCGCGGATCGTTAAACGTTGGGCTGGCGGCGTTCGCATAAGACAGATTGGTCGCGTTGGTCAGCAACTGGAACACGCTGCCACCACCGACGGTCAACTGTTCATGATTGAATGCGTTGAACATTTCGCAACGGAACTGCATTCTCCAGCCTTCGCGGATTTCGAAATCCTTGAACACTGAAATGTCAAAGTTGTTGATGCCCGGAGCGCGAAGTGTTCCCGCCCCAGCCGTCGCAATCACACCACGACCCGCCTGGATGTACTGGGCGTTGCCATTGCGAGCCAGGTAGCCGACGATTTGACCACGGGAGTTGGTCACAGCGCTGACAGCACTGCCCGTTCCCGGAATACCATTGGCGTTAAACACAGTGCGGTCACCCGCCGTGTCAACGTTGAGGTTGCTGTCGGTGGCGCTCAGCGCCGTAAATGGCTGACCACTTTCAGCCGTGTAAATCACGTTGGCCTGGAAGCCGCCCAGCAGGCTACGGACCAGACGGTTTGAGTTTTTGCGGAAGAACGGCAATTCCCAAATCACCGATGCCACAAAACGATGTGGACGATCCAGGGCTGATGGGCCACGGTCTTTGCTCACATCAAAGCCATCCTGAGCACGGCGTGGGTTGATGAAGCTGGTAAACAGATCGTTGGTGCCAAGGTCAATCGTCTTGCTATAGGTGTATGCGGCGGAAGCCGTGTAGCCATAGGAGAAGCGCTTGGACAAATCAATTGAACCAGCCTGATAAGTTGAACTGCCGACAGGCAAAAATGCTGTGACTGTTGGCTGTTGAAATTCGGGCAACCCCAACGCTCCAATCCCGGTACCATAGAATGAAAAGGCAAACAGGTCATCCAGGGTCGGCATGTTGTCCAGGGTATTGCGATCCGGTACCTGGGACGCATTCAGGTAGGTTGGGAGGCTGAAGCCAGCGATTCCAAATGGAACAAAACCGCCATTCAACCGGATCTGGGCAATTTGCTTGACATTGCGGGTGCCTAAATACCGGAGTTCCACGCTCCAATCACGATGCAACTGGCGCTGATAGCTCAAGCTCCAGGTCATGGTGTAAGGCAAAATACGATCACTAATAAACGACGAGGTTGCTGCCCGGGCATCCGCTGGGGTGATGGGTGGAATTGGGGTATTGCCTAGACCGCCGTTAGCCAGGAAGTTGGTGGCGGTTCCAAATGGACCACCTTCGCCGGCGGCGGAACTCAATTCCTGCTGGAATTGAGGTGGCAACTGAAGCGTGCCCAGGTTGCCGTAGGCCAGATCGTAGGACATGCCAAAACCAGCGCGCAGTGAGCCTTCGCCGCTGTTGCCGAACAGGACATGACCGACACCATCTTTGAAATCTGGTGCCCAGGCCAACCCGATACGAGGGGCAAAGTTGTTCTTGTCTGATTTTGGTTCACCAAATTCAATCACGCCCGGCACATTTGAAATCGCGTTCAGGGCCTGCAATTTTTCATCGCGGAACACGCTGTAAAATTCATACCGCAGACCGACGTTCAAGGTGAAGGTCGGGGTCAGTTTGATATCATCCTGGATAAACCAGTAGATTGACTGACGGTTGGCGGCAAATGATGACGTGCCGACGCCACGCAAGCCGCCGTTAAAGCCGTTTGGTTTAAGGTCGCGGAGGAATTCTTCGAGGGTCGCATAGTCATATTCAGCGCGACCACGCGGCAGGAAGTTATTGGCGGAAATCACGTTGCGGTATTCGGCGCCAAACTTGAAGTTATGTTTGCCTTTGATCCAGGTGGTGTTGTTCACCAACTGGTACGTGTTGGTCACTTCACCCTGTGGTGATTCAGCCTGTGGACCGAAGGTGTACCCTAAATCATCAAACGCAAAGTTCGGGAAATTGGAAAATTCATCCGGGATCCCAAAGCTGTTGTTTTTGCGACGATAGGAAACGCGGGTTTCGTTGATCAGGGTCGGTGTGAAACTGTGGATCAATGACACCGAGGCCAACTGGTTCAACTGTGAAAATGACCCGTTGAACACCGGGTTGCCGTCACCATTGTTGGGCGCGGTTGACTTGGCATAGTTGTAGCGATAGCGGAGCTGATCGCCATTGCCCAACACCTGGTCAACGTTGACGTTGAAGATGTGGTTGGCTTCGAAGTTGGCGTTGAGGAAGTTGACTGTACCAACTGGAATCTGGCGGCCTAATACGGTCACTGCGTCTGAGGCACCACCGGCTGGTACCGTGTATTGGCGCAAAATGCCCAGGTTGTTGGCGCTGATGCCGTTGAGGCTGCCCAAAATGGCAAAGCCTTCCTGGGTTGGGGTCAGGAAGCTCACCGGCGCACCCGCCGTCCCGGTGGTGTCATACTGATAGGCGCCAAAGAAGAACAATTTGTTCTTGATGATTGGTCCGCCCAAATAGCCCGCGACGCGGTTGAAATCAAACCGTGGTTTTTCATCGGGGATTTCGCCACGCGCAATGGCTTCTTTGGTCAGGTGGTCAACCGCATTGTAGTTCTTGTTGATGTTGAACCAGCTTGCACCACCGTGGAACTCGTTGGTTCCAGACTTGGTGATGGTGTTGAACTGGCCGGCTGATGAGTGACCAAATTCAGCCGTGTACTGGTTGGTCAGCAGCGTGAATTCCGCCACGGCTTCTGGAATCACGTCAATGACGTGGCCCGTCAAAATGGCGTCGTTGTTGTCCACGCCATCCAGCGTGAAGCTGTTGTTACGTGGACGGTTGCCACCGACCGAACCACCTTCACCGGCGGTACCACCAGCCTGTGAGGTGATGTTTGGTGCCAGCAATGCCAGTTCGAGCTGAGAGTTGTTCAGGCTCGGCAGCTCCACGACTTTGCGTGATTCAAAGGTATTGCCCAGAGTTGAGGTCGTGGTTTCAACCAGCACATCACCGCTTGAAACGACCACAACTTCGCTGACTTCACCGGTTTGCATGCGGATGGTGACGTCAATGATCTGGTTCAATGCAATCCCGATTCCTTCGAGTGAGGTGGTTTTGAATCCAGCGGCTTCAGCCGTGATTGAGTATTTTCCGACTGGAAGGTAGCTGGCGCGAAACAGCCCATTGGCGTCTGAGGTAACTGTCGATGTGTAGCCGGTCTCCATATTGGTCAACTTGACCGAAGCCCCCGCAATCGAAGCCCCCTGTTCGTCCAATACCTTTCCGTTCATGGCACCGTCTGTTGCCTGTGCAAACACTGGAATGAATGACAGCAACAGAAAGAACGGCGCCAGCCAGAAGCATTGTTTTGACATAGGTTCCTCCGTTTTCTCTCCTAGAAAAATTCTGTGGAAAAGTCGAAAAGACGTCTTGTTTCATTCTCCCTGGTTGTGGCAACTATGCTTCACCGGGGCTTTCTTTCAGTATCTCTTCACTTTTCCTGTGGATCAGTTGAGTCAGGGTGTACTGTGGCCCCGTTTTTACTTCCGAAAAACAAAACTGTGCAATGTTATTGAGTGCCAGTATCCAAGGGAATGGAAAAAGGGGAGTACATTGAATCTGTACTCCCCTTGTGCAATTTGAATACCAAACCCAAATCCGAAGATCCAAAGAATCTCCAAAAATATGTATGCGGCTGATTTTATAAAGTTTAGGGGTGATACTGAGTAGGGGTTCAAAATTCAGGCGGGAATATCCCAAAATTCAAATTCAGAATTCTGGATATAAAATCTAAAATTATGGAAGAAAATCGAAGTTTCTTTACAATTTCATCCAAACGATGAGAGGTCGCTGACGACCGCTCCTAACCTTCAAATGTGGCCAGACCTGATCTCTTCTCACAGGCAAATACACTGCTGAGAGCCATGATCAGCACATCGGTAGGAGTGAAAGCTCTTTTTTAGGAAAACAAGTCACCTTGCTTTAACTTTGGAACTGAGATCACAGCTTCAATCAGCGACGGGTCATCATTCTTGATTGAATTCACCCGTGGTGAGACTTCGTAAGCCATCATTTTTTCTGAAGGATAGGGGTGAAGTAAATCCAACAATGTGTTGGGTGTATCCTGCTCCAGCCATAGCCGTTCGGCTTCGGGCGGCAAAATGACGGCCATTCGTTCATGGAGCGGCGCCAATACCTCGTTTGCCGTCGTCGTAATGATGGTACAGGTTCGTAGCCGTGTTCCATCCGGCGCTTTCCAGGTATCCCACAAGCCAGCCATCGCAAAGACTTCTCCGCTATGGAGTTTGACCCGATACGGGGTTTTGGTTCCGTCTTCATTTTTCTTCCACTCATAAAAGCCGTCGGCCACCACCAGGCACCGCTGGGATTTCAGAATGGTGCGGAAGGACGGTTTTTCAAGCAAAGTTTCAGATCGGGCATTAATCATGGTGGCTGCCATTTTGACATCCTTCGCCCAGGAGGGCACCAGTCCCCATTTAGCCACCGAAAGTGTTTCCGATGAAGTATTTAACACGACCGGGATTGGCTGCGTCGGAGCAATATTGTAGCGGGGCGTTAAGATTAACTCGGTTGCGGTTAATCCAAACCGATCCAACACAGCGGGTTCTTCAACTGTCAGGGTATATCGTCCACACATAGGAATTATGAATTATGAATTATGAATTATGAAAATCAGGTCGAGGTCCCCGTCTCAAGTGAATTGAACGGTTGACGACCTGACCCGGCAATATGCGTTTGTCAAACCCTTCGGATTTGATACCTTCTTGCCCCATCATACCCAAATTTCCAAGAAAGTTCAGATATCCTCACTGTTTTACCTTCATTGTTATGGGCATTTCACTTCGACAAGCAGTAACCGTTGGTGCGTACGTTTTAAAGCAGCGTTTTAAAGGTGTAAAGCGCTATCCGCTGGTGCTGATGCTTGAACCATTATTCCGGTGTAATCTTGAGTGCGCCGGTTGCGGCAAAATCCAGTATCCGGAAGAAATCCTGAAAAAAAACCTGTCGCCGGAAGAATGTTTTCGGGCTGCTGAAGAATGCGGCGCTCCGGTTGTCACTATTGCGGGTGGCGAACCGCTGATCCATCCCAAAATTGACGAGATTGCCAAAGGGCTGGTTGAGCGGAAAAAGTTTGTTTACCTGTGCACCAATGCCATTTTGCTTGAGCGGCACATGCATAAATTTACACCTTCGCCCTACTTTACCTTCAGCATCCACCTGGATGGCATGAAAAAGCGCCATGATGAACTGGTGTGTCGGGAAGGTGTGTTCGACGTGGCCGTGCGGGCCATTAAAGCCGCCAAAGCCGCAGGCTTCAGAGTCACCACCAATACCACCGTGTTTGACGGTGAAAGCCCCGAGGAAATGCACGAAATGTTTGATTTCCTGGCTGATCTGGGCATTGATGGAATGACGATTTCACCTGGCTACAGCTATGCCTGGGCACCTGACCAGGAACATTTTCTGCGCCGTGAGCAAACCAATGCGTTGTTTCGCCAGGTTTTGTCACCGATGAGAACCGAGCGTGGCAAACGGTGGCAGTTTAACCAGTCCTCGTTTTTCCTCGATTTTCTAATGGGTGAACGTGACTATGAATGCACGCCCTGGGGAAATCCGAACTATAACGTCTTTGGCTGGCAAAAGCCCTGTTATTTACTCAACGAAGGCTATGCCAAAACCTTTGGTGAATTGCTTGAGAAGACCAAATGGGAAGAGTATGGCCGCAAGAGCGGGAACCCCAAATGTCAGGATTGCATGGTTCACTGTGGGTATGAGCCAACGGCGGTGATTGATGCGACCGCGAATCTCAAGAATATGCTGATTTCAGCCAAAAGTTTGCGGTAAACTTTGAGTTATAGGGACTTGTCAGTACCACCCGCGTGAGCGGGTGGGTTTTGTCTGTTCTCATCCACCAGCCTACGCAGGTGGGACTGACCCGTTCTTCATAATTCAAAAAGTTCATCCGCCAGACCAACATCCTTGGTCAGATTTTTCCATTCTGTTTTGGAATCAAATTTCCCATTGCGGAAGACTTCCCACTGGAGCGGGAGCTTGAGTTCGGCATCAATCAGAATCGTGTCTTTCTTTCCTGGACGTTCCAAAAGCAGTTGATAGGCACGGCGCGGACTTTCAATCAGGGTGACAGTGGCTTTGGCACCAGTCATCGTCAGTTGCAAATCCTTGAGGGTGGACCCCAAATCAGTCGTGACAAAACTGCTATCGCCGTCCTGGAGCCGTTTGTCAGTTGGTTCCATGGTGATGGTAAAGACTCCCAACACCCCACCAGCTTTGGCGCGAACTTTGCCTTTTTTATTCAAAACGACTTTTGAACCTTTGTCCCCGCCGCTGGTGACTTCGAGACGAATCAGTTTTGGCTTTTTGAAAAAGTAATTGTTGGTATCCACCGCCATCGTTCCATCTTTGCGGAGACGGGACGAATGCATCTGGCAGCGATAGTCGGTTAGAGCGTCAAAGCTTTGCACCACTTGTTGTACCAGGTCCGGAGCGGCTGGAAGCGGTGGACTATCACTTTTCCCCGCCACCGGGGCAGTGAATATCCCCCAACTCATACCTACAATTGCCATGAGTGTCAAAGCTTGTTTCAGCACAGGCATTTTGAAAAGTTCCTTTCAATTCCAGAGATTGTTCGGTATTCTGGCGCACCCCTGCGGGGTCAATCACACCACTGACTCCTGGTTTCACGGCCAAAGTCGCTGGAGTACAGGGTTCGACCCCGGACCCACAGGTTGGTTTTGATAGCGCCTGGACCTATTTTCAGTTTCATTCAAAGCGAGGCAGTGCATGAATTTCATGAAGACGTTGCTCTTAAACCCACCTTCATTCGAAGGATTTGACGGTGGCGCCAGTTCCCGATGGCCGGCGACCCGCGAAATTGCTTCCTACTGGTATCCGGTTTGGTTGGCATACCCGGCGGGAATGATTCCCAATTCACGGCTCCTGGATGCCCCTCCACATGGGGTGAGTGTTCAGCAAACGTTGGAAATTGCGAAAGACTATGAATTTGTCGTCCTTTTTACAAGCACTCCGGGCTTGAACAACGACATTAAACTGGCTGAAATGATGAAAGCCAATGATCCAAAGATCAAAATTTGCTTTGTCGGCCCGCCGGTGACTTCGAATCCAGAAGAAATCCTTCGCTCTTCCAGTGCCATTGATTTTGCTGCCCGCAAGGAATTTGACTACACGGTCAAAGAATTTGCTGAAGGCCGTTCATTAGAGGAAATTGACGGCGTCAGTTATATCAAAGATGGCCAGATTGTGCATCGGCCAGATCGTCCTCAGTTGCATGACCTGGATTCGCTGCCGTTTGCCTCGGAAATCTACCACCGGGATCTGGACATCACGAAATACAACGTGCCGTTTTTGTTACACCCATACATTGCCTTTTATTCAACCCGTGGGTGTCCGGCACTGTGCACCTTCTGCTTGTGGCCGCAAACCATCAGCGGCCATGCCTGGCGCGAACGCAGCATTCCCAATATGGTCGAAGAAGTCAAAGTGGCGCTCAAACTCTTCCCCGAGATGAAGGAAATTTTCTTTGACGACGATACCTTCTCCTGGAAGAAATCGCGGACAATCAATATCTCGAAAGAGTTTCAAAAGATTGGCTTTACCTGGTCCTGCACCTCACGCGTCCATTCCGATTACGACACGCTCAAAGCCATGAAAGATGGCGGATGTCGGTTGATGATCGTTGGGTTTGAATCCGGCGATGATCAGGTGCTCAAGAACATCAAAAAAGGCGCCACGGTCGAAATGGGCCGCAAGTTTATGAAAAACTGCAAAAAACTTGGGCTGGCCGTCCACGGGGATTTCATCCTGGGCTTGCCGGGCGACACGCCGGAAACCATCAAACGCACGATTGAGTTTGCCAAGGAACTTGACTGCGAAACCATTCAGGTCTCGATTGCTCATGCCTATCCGGGAACTGAACTCTATGACTATTTGAAGGAAGCCGGGTTGCTGACCGAACACGCCATGACGGACGAAGAAGGCCATCAATTGCCGCATATTGAATATCCAGGGTTGACCCGTGGTGAACTGATGCGCAATGTCGAAAATTTCTACGACACCTACTATTTCCGACCCAAAGTCGTGGCGCGCATTGTTGGAAAAGCCATCTTCGATAAAGAAGAACGCAACCGCCTCTTTACCGAAGCTCGTCAGTTCCTGAAACTGCGGTCAAAACGCAAAGAGTTTGTTCGTGCCCAGATGAACCGCGAAAGCGGGCTGCATAAAGGGGTGTAAAGACCAGGGTTCGGGGTTCAGGGTTCAGGGTTTGAAAACCAGATTCAGGATTTCTGCAATTTGGTCTTTTTGTCCCGTTGCCCTTTTTCTTTTTACAGGACCTGAACCCTGAACCCCGCAACCCTGAACCCTATGGAATTTGGTGCTCAACCTCCCGCTTCAACTCCCCCACCCACCCCAATTCGCCTGATCGTCAATGCTGATGATTTCGGAAAATCCGAAACCGTCAATCGGGCGATTGTTCGTGCTCATGATGAGGGAATTCTGACCAGTACCAGTCTGATGGTGACAGGTGAAGCCTGTGCCCAGGCCGTTGAATCGGCCAGGACTCGCCCCCGCCTTGCCGTTGGGCTGCATCTGGTGTTGATTTGTGGTCGCGGGGCGCTCCGACCATCAGAAATTCCACACCTGGTTGACCCAAAAGGGAATTTTTCGAATGACCCATTCACCGCTGGGGTGAAATATTATTTCTCGAACGCTGCCCGGGCAGAATTACGCCGTGAAATCTGGGCGCAATTTGAGTTATTTGCCGCCACAGGTCTTCCCTTTGCGCACGTTGATGGCCACCTGCATCTGCATATGCACCCAGTCGCCTTTTCGTACCTCCTCGAAGCCGCCCGGCACTTCGGCGTGAAGCGGATCCGTCTTCCACGCGAACCGCTCTTTTCCAATCTCAAAATTCGCCGATCACATCTGGTCCAAAAACTCTTACACTGGAGCGTATTTCATCTTCTGTCACGTTCGGCACTCAAAAAAATGGCGAGGGACCGTTTTTTGATTTCAGATCGGGTGTATGGATTACTGGAGACAGGCCGAATGACCGAGGATTTCTGGCTGGCACTCCTTCCCCAACTCACAGATGCCTTCAACGAAATGTATTGTCATCCCGAAGTTGCGGAAGTGGGCGCGGATCCAGAAAATGCTGGTGGCAGCCACGAACTTGCCGCCTTGCTGAGTCCGCGAATTCGTGCTTTGCTACCGAAATACAACATCCAGCTTGAGTTGAACGAACCCCTTTGATCCAGCCGCAGCGTCAATCTGCTGCTCTCTAAGTCTATGCGTTTTCTTCCGATCCTGCTGATTTCAATCCTGGTCAACGCCTTTGGAAACACCCTGCTCAGCCGGGCCATGAAAGAAATTCATGATCCGATTCTGACGGCTTTTTATGCCGGGCACTACGGCGCCGCGATACTGGTCGTGCTGCTGAATCCTACTTTCTGGATTGCGGTTGGTCTGCTGACTGCCTTTTTCCTCCTGTTTTTGACGATGCTGTCAAAAGCAGATTTGAGCTATGTCTTACCGCTCACCGCAATCAACTATGTCATCACAGTGTTTCTGGCGGCCTGGTTTCTAGGCGAACACGTCACTGTAACCCGTTGGATCGCAGTCACTTTCATTTCAATGGGAGTTTTGATGGTCTCGGTCGGGGAAAGTTCAACGGTTGAAGATACTGAACTCTCAGTTCCCGCGGAGGAGCAGGCATGATTACCTTAACCTTGATTGCCGTGGTGGTTTTGGCTGGATCGGTAGGTGATATTTTTTTGAGCCGAGGGATGAAACAGGTGGGCGAAATCAATTCGCTGCACTGGCGGTTTCTGCTCCAGGTATCCCAACGGGCACTGACCAATCTTTCATTGCTCGGAGGGATTGGCGGTATGGCGGTGGCATTTTTTTCCTGGTTGGCGGTCCTGTCGTTTGCCGATTTGAGCTTTGCCGAACCGGCCACTGCCGTGAGCTATGTGTTAAATACCCTCGGCGCCAAGTTTTTCCTCAATGAACGCATTGACCGTATGCGCTGGGCCGGCACGCTTCTGGTTTGCATTGGCGCGGCATTGCTTTCGCTCGACCCTGGGATCAAATAAAGAATGTGGTGCGAGTTTCCTCCGGACACGGCCCAATACTAGAGCCGTGGGGCAGCGTCAACTCCACCACATTTTTTCCCCGCAGGGGATATTTAAAGAAGCCGTGGGTCAGCGTCAGCGCCACCCACGGTAAAGCCACCCACGGTAAAGCCACCCACGGTAAAGCCACCCACGGAGTTCAAATGTTCATTCCCAAAGATGATTTTCGTCAAACTCAATTTGATACCTGGTGAGCAACTCTTTCAGTTCCACCTCAAAAGCTGATTGATGGTGATGAATTTTTTGCCGAGAGATATACCTTTTTACAGTGTCCACACCTGATTGGCCAATGGTAAATGCTCCATACCCATCCTGCCATTCAAAATCATTGAATTTCGGGCCTTTTGTTTTTATCCATCGGGATGAATTCCTTTTGAGATCCCGAACTAAATTGCTCAAAGCTAAATTTTTTGAAAGTACAATGAGTAAATGGACATGGTTCGCAGTGCCGTTAATAGCTAAACATGGGGAATTATGTGATTTCGAAACCTGGGAAATATAGGCAAAGAGTTCAGGTTCAATGTCAGGTGAAATGATATTTCGTCTGTGTTTGGTGGAAAAAACAACATGAACAAGAAGACTTGTGAGTGATTGCCCCATAAAAATCTATTCTAAACCGCCATCGTGGGAAAGGTGACCCTTTCAGGGTCACCGGGTGGAGGGGTGGATGTACCGTGGGTGGGTGTGCCGTGGGTGGATGTACCGTGGGTGGATGTACCGTGGGTGGCGCTGACGCTGACCCACGGCTTCTTTAAATATCCCCTGCGGGGAAAATACCTGGTTTTTTCGGCTTACTTTTTCGGTCCAAAATGTGGCCCATCATCGGCCACATCGGCTTTGCGGCCTGATTGAGCACCAGAACCACTTTCGGGTCCACCGGCATCCTGGATATAGACAATTCCCGCTGGCGCCTTGATATAAATATCACTCGATGTGACATTGATAAAATTCGCACCGACGCGCAATGTGATTGAGCTTCCCGCCTCCAGCACGATTTTATTACCGGCTTTCAGATGGATTTCCTGTCCGGCCTCAACGACATCAACACTTCCGATGGTGGCACTCCGGGTGCTTCCAACCGACAAGGTCTGATCCTGGGAAATATGACTGTTTCGGTTGCGGTGAACTTCTTCGACGTGGTCCCGCTCAACTATCAAATGCTGGTCACGGAGGGTATGCTCACGGCGATCACGCTTCACGTGAACGTCCATGTCACGCTCGGCATGCATAAACAATTGTTCGGCACCTTTTAAGTCCTCAAAGCGGATTTCGTTATAGTTTTCGGGTGTTCCGTTGAGCGTGCTTCGGCTTTTCCGAGTGCTGACGGTTTTATAATTCCCCTGTTTTGAATTGGTGCTGTTTGAATCCAGCGTGTAGGGTGGCATGTGGGTGCTGTTATAAAAACTCCCAACCACGTAGGGTTTATCCGGGTCGCCTTCCAGAAAATCAACGATGACTTCCTGCCCAATGCGTGGCAACTGGATAAATCCCCAGTTGTCACCGGCCCAGGGAGTTCCAACCCGCAACCAGCAGGAACTGCTTTCATTGTATTTTCCATACCGGTCCCAATGGAATTGCGCTTTGATGCGACCATATTTGTCAGTATAGATTTCTTCGCCTGGAGGACCAACCACCAGGGCTGTTTGGGATCCTTGCACTACCGGAATGGGGGTTAACCGGTCTGGACGAAACAATGTGTCGCTTTGCACCACCCGGAACGTGTTCTGAAGAAATGTACCAGGTTCATTATTGCTATCACTTTGATAGGCTCTGGTCTCAAGTGTCGTTAGCACATAGGTCTGATTAAAGTCTTTCCGGCTGTGGTCAATTAAGTTAAAAAAGTGTCCAGTCACAAATGCCCGGCAGTTGCTTGACCCCGTGGCAAAGTAAATCTGGCTGTTGGTGCCTTCTTCTTTGCGCAATTTGGCGTACCGGTCAGTTTCCTTTTGCATATCCCAGAAATTATACCGTTGCGCCTCGGGACTCCCTGTCGGCTCTGCCGGATAATCATAAATCTCACGAGAACGCTCTCCACCTGAAGTTCCAGCCTGCGCCGTGTCGGTTTTGGTCGTTGACTCATAAATCTTATCGGCTTTCATAAAGTCAAAATCACGCAGAGCATACTGATTTGGACGAAGCTGATGCTCAACAATCAGGTCGGTGACCACATCGTATGACTCGGCACCATACATAATTCCAGTGGCCGCGTTCACCGGGTGATATTTGGCGATTGGTTGATCTGGGCACTCGCGAAAATGCCCTGGAGCATCACCAAAAATCATTTTGTGACTGGTTTTGCTGTGGACGAAGTAATAAAAAATTCCCTCTTCTTCCATCAATCGGGAAAGAAAATTAAAGGCTGATTCTCGATACTGAACACAATATTCCCGGATGGTGTACTGTTTTCGATCCAGAACAAATTCAAATTCTGAAATGCCATGCTCGGTGAGAACTTTTTCCACAATATCCGGAACCGTCATATCCTGGAAAATCCGGCAATCAGTTGATTGGGTAAGCGTCCAAAAGCGTGGTCGAACAGTAGCCCGGTAGTGTGTAAACCTCGGCGTTGTATTGTGTTGGGCAAATTCCGACACAATCCCATTGATATAGCGGTCATGAGGCTTGCCATGGTCGTCATCGTCATCAAACAACCGAATCCGAATGGTTAAGCTCTGATTAATCAATGCATCCAGATCAATGTTTGGGTTTTCCGAATACATTTCCAGGTGGTATTCAAACAACCGTGAAATGGCTTCCTGCCCCTGGAGTTCGCGGACAATCAACGCATTTGGATCAGGCAACGGGGTTATGACTTTGACGAGCCGTCCATTTTGTGTCCAGCGCAAAGACCCTTGTCCGCCGCCGCCATCTCCAGGGATTGCAGAAGGCGTCTCATCGGTTTTCTTCAAAGCTGTTCTTGGCATTGGACGGTTAATCGCCGCATTGTGAGGGTTGATTGATGATTGATTGGCACTCATAACAGTTTCTCGAAATTCAGGGTTCAGGGTTTCGGGGTTCAGGGTTCAGGGTTCAGGGTTCAGGGTTCAGGGTTCAGGGTTCAGGGTTCAGGGTTCAGGGTTCAGGGTTTCGGGGTTCAGGGTTCAGGGTTTCGGGGTTCAGGGTTCAGGGTTCGGGGTTCAGGGTTCAGGGTTTTCGAAATCACTCGATTTGCCAGGGAGCCAAACCATTGGAATAATTGCACTTCCCTAAACCCTGAACCCCGAACCCCGAACCCTAATTGGTATTATTCGCTCTCATACAAAATGACCTGATCGTCGTCGTTTTCAAACTCAGCCGATTTCAACCAGGTTGTCCACCCCAGGTAACAGCTCCCCAGGCTGGACTGACAAACAAAATCAGGGATTTCTTCTGCTTTTAAAACGAGTTGCACTTCAAAGGTAAACTCCAGGCCAACATAAAACCGGGTCAGGTCGTGTAACGGTCGAAAGCGGCTGCCATTGGGAAGAAAGGACACATATTCACTCAACGTGAGTGGCCCGAGACGCAAACGAAAGGTAGATTGCTGATCCCAAATCCGCGATCCGGCAATTGTATCAACCCCTAACGTGCAGGCAGTCACTCCAAGTGTCGTAATTCCTTCGGGTTCCAGTTCAAGCCATTTCCCGATATTTGGAACAACGGCAACGGAAACACCAAAATATTCCGAAACAATGGCTTCAACCGCCACAGACGAATGGGGCTGCTGAGCCATTAACCCGCCGTAATACACAAAGGTGTGGTCGGGTACTGAGAGCTGGTTGCGTAAAGACTGAGTCCCTAAGCCAACCAGATGGCAAAGACCATTTGTGAGCAAATCGGCACTGTTGCGCTCAAAGCCAACCAGAAAATGGTACTTTTCCCAGGCTCGATAAAATAAAGAAATCAAGCGATGATTAAAAAGATCAAAAAATTCAGCCAGTGCCGTTTCTTTGTGGCGGGCAAAAGTAATGAGTTCTTCCGTGTAACAGGTTGGCAAAACTCCCAGCGGGCCGCCCAATCCCATAAATGCCACTGACATTTCAGCCAGTTCGTCGGTCGTTGAATCTTCGGTTTCAGAGGGTGACGGCAATTTCAAATCAGCAATTTCGCTTGCCGGAAAGGCGAGCGAGACGGCAGATCGCAGCCGTGCGACCTCCTGACCGGGTAACGAATCAAGTCCGATTGGCGCTCGATGAGGGAAAATTCGCTCAAGTAATCGAATCGCCTGAAAAAATGAGAACTGATAGGGATCCGTCTGAAGCTTATTCACTACAGAAGTGATCGGGTTCCGCTGCGTGGCACCCATCGGCGTATTTCTCCTTCTCGTTGAATTGACCGCGCAACAAGTTGACTAAATGAATTGATCGAGACATACAGTCCCAGAAAACGATCCAGGACCGAGGCGAACAAAAAGGCACCGCTTCCCGCAAAGAGCGATTCATCAAAGTCAAGTGTGGTTTCAATGCCTCGGACATATCCACTGCCAACCATTGGCCCCACTTGCCGGGCAACCCGCCGGCTTGAAATTTTCACCAGTCCGGCAATCTGATTCCGAACCGCGGCTGAATCAGTAAAATCATAGAGTTGCATAATCTCACGCAGGGCATGGGGCGTGCCGGTTTCATCCGTTGAAACCAGCGACAAATGATTGAGCGATAAATGCGAAATTAACCGCCAATGCAACCCGCGTCGTGAGTGTGGACGACACGTCGGGGTGAATTTCCGCAACACTCGGGCCCGAACCAAATCTGAGGTATGCAATATATCCACCTCCAAATCCCGGCCTGCATTCGGAAGTTGAGCTGGCAAATCCCGATTGGTACAGGTAACCCCTATGTTTAAAATCCCTTCGACTGGCTGGTGTGGGTCAAAGTTGGGATTTACCATCGAGAGATACATTTCCGTTCCGAAATCATCTTTTAACTGGGACGGACGACGAACAGCAAACCAGTAACACTCATTGGAATGCCGAGCCAGTTGGTGTTTGTAAGAATAAATTGGGGAAAATTCTTGTGATGCACGCCGGTCAGACCCGGCTGTGGCCACTGAGTTGATCGAATAAATTTCAGTGGTCCGCCGATGGTACACATCTGGAATGATATGGTGTTCATACTGGTAATGATTGAGTGTGATTGGCTCTGCTCGCCGATCAAATAAGTTCACAATCGGGGTACAGCCAAGGACCAGCGCACCTTGATCAATTGCACCCGGCGGAGGTGTTACATTGCGCAACCGGACACAAATTTCAAACTCATTCCCAAAACCAGCGGCAACAGCCTGATCCAGGCCAGTAAATTCAACAAATAAAAACTTTTCAGGAAATGTGAAATATTCGGTCAATAACCGGTATCCCGGAAAAGAACGCGCTGAGTAGGGCAGCATTCCCTCGTTTTCTTCAAATCCAACTGGTCGAATTGATTCAGCGCCAAGCCGAATGGTAGAGGGAAGCTCCGTTTGCCCGGTTGACAATTTTGTTTGAACCAGTTCAACGGCTTCTGCCTGATTGAGCAGGATTTCATACAGTGGAAAGGCCACCTGGGCATCAGCAAAAATATGGAATCGCAGTGAACGAATCGGCTCTGCAGTCTCTCCCTTACCGATTTTGAGCGAAGAGAGTCGAACATTGTTTTCACACCGCAACTTAATCCGAAGGGTGGCTCGCTCCATTTTTCCCTGCAGCGTCAATGGCCCATCTGATTGTAACCCAACCGAAATGACTTCAATTGGCCATAATTGAGTGGCAAAACAGGTCCGAAACCGGCAGATTTCCCCATTGATGGAGTTGGTATCAACCTGTTTTCCACGATCCACCAAATATCCACTTGATAAAGTGCCTTGACCGGTCCGAAGTCGCATCTGGATGACTGACATGGATGGAATCGGCGCCAAATAATGTGGATACAATACTCCAAGCAATGATTCAGTGACTTCGGGGAACTCATCATCGAGTTTCAACCGAATCCGTGCGGTCAAAAACGAGAAAGCTTCAATCAGTCGCTCAACGTGCGGATCGGTACAGGTTTCAGCATTTAATTGGAGTTGACCGGCCAGTTTTGGATACTTCCCGGCAAATTCGCCTGATAGTTGGCGAAAATAAGCCAGTTCCCGTTCATAGTAACTCAATAATTCGTCACGCATAATTTATGGTTTGTAGCGCGGTGGCTTGACACCGCTTTGGTTTCTTAATTTCGGACTTCCCATTGATAAGACCCGGTTCCAACGTTGAGCACCGTTTCAAAAAATACCGGCTCATTCACCAGATTCGCCTTCACCACCGCACTTATGCGGAAATGAAGCGAGCGCTCAGTTTGTAAATGTGATTGAACGAACACACGAACTCGATCCAGCCGGGGTTCAAACTGCCGAATAGCGGATTCAATTCCTGCTCGTAACCGCTCTTGATACACACCATTGTTGGGATTCATGCCAGTAAAATCAGGCAGCCCAAAGGTCAAAAGCGAGGCTTCAAGATCCTGAGACCCGTCCCATTGTTCAGATGGAGATTGGCGAGAGTTCAACAGCCAGTGCAGGTCATTGGCGATGGATTGTTTCATCGCTTCAATCGAATTGACCCGCAGTGCTCCCAGCGTTTGGGGTTCTGAAGTACAGTCCCGAAACCGGTCAAGCAGTGATGGACGAAAAGTTGATTGCGTTCCAGGTCGTGCCATAAGCCCTACTCCAATGAAAGTTTGAGATGATGACGACAAAAGAGCAAATAACGTGCCAGGAATTGAATTTAACTTGAGAGATACTTCTAAGTGATTTATGTGAAGCTAGTTATAGGTTTTCTGCTGGTGGGGCGATAAACGTGTCGCCTGTGAATTCAACTCTGGTCAGCAAGATTTAATTTAGAATTTAATTGACCTTGATGATGATTGAGTGCCTTTGGGCCTGTCCTACTCAGGGCTCAGGACAATAGGCTGAGGCAAGCGGGTTTGAATCTTTGGATTGATTTTTCATCCTTCATTTTTCATTCCCTGTCCTGGGGTTTGGTCATCCAGAGGGTTAATTGAGCCAGAGCCAAAGGACAAAAAGGACAAAAAGGACGAAAAGGACGAAAAGGACCAGGTGGAAGTCGGTTTGGTGGGAGTCAGCAGGAGCGTGCGGTGAAGTGTGATGCCGCTCACGGCTTGACGAGAGTTCCAGTTGTGAGCCGGGTCACGGACTGATTGGCCTGATTTTTGAGCTATGTGGTGCTATTTTGAGCGAAATTCAGGGTATTCTTCATTCTTCATTCTCAATTCTTCATTCTCAATTCTTCATTCTTCATTCTTCATTCAGAGTATGCAGCCACAACCACTCGGGGAATTTCTGGCGACAACCGTTCAACAGGGGCCATTGCCTCTTTCTGAAGTCATTGCCCTCATTCTGCCCCTGATTGAACAGGTCCAGGAAACCCACCAGCAAGGTCAGGTGGCGCCACTCATCGGACTCGGTCATCTCAAGGTCTCGAATCAAAAAATCTGGTTTTATGACTTTGATGTCACCGCTCCGCACCTTCAGCCAGAAGAGGTTCGCCGGGTTGAGCGGTTTTTACGCCGACAGGAACAACACCTCTCGCAACTCCCTGCTGCTGAAGGAACCACAGCCGACGATGAAATTCCACCTCTCCAGCCAGCGTTTCTGACTGGCTACCTGACCTGGGAGCATCAGCTTGGCCATCATGACCAGTTGACCGATATTTTTTCAGTTGGGTTAATTTTTGCGAGCCTTGCCTGTGGACTTGACCTGGATGAACCAGCCGATGTTGAACGCTTTACCAGGTTTCATTCCGCGTTGGGTTCGCTGGCAACAGCCTTGCCTCCGGCACTGGCTCATCTGTTGCGCGCACTCACCGAATTGTCCCGGCGGCGACGGACAAAAGATCTCCAGGGGGTTCTTTCCACACTGAAGCTTCTGGCGCAAAACCCACAGGCACTGGATGAGCCGGCGCTGTTCTTGATGGAAGCCGAACACTCACAAACCTTGACCCGTCGCCAGGCGGTTTTGCTCAGGTTGCGCAACCGATTGTTTGACCTTTCACGGCGCAATCCCTTGCTGTATTTCAAAGCCACGGGCCGAAGCCTCAATCTGACCGTGGCTTCATTGGCCTCTTTTCATCAGGGGGATATTGCCGGTCACCTGCCACCGCTGGTCTGGAATGGCGAAGTTGTAACCCGGCTGGCTTCCGGGAGCGAAATATCACTGCTGTCACTACTGGACGCTGCCCACACCGATTTTGCTCACACGGTTCTGGATCGAATCCGACTGGAAGACCGGCGAATGCAAAACGAATTTGGATTCAGTCAGTTACGGCTGGTCGTGGCGTTTTTGCACTGGCGAAATCTGAATACCAGCCAGAATGAACCAGTTATTTCTCCATTGCTGCTTTTGCCGGTTGCGATTGAAAAACGCCGTGGAGAACGGGATGAATTTCTGCTCACACCCCAGTCCGAAGAGGCCGACGTGAACCCGGTTGTCCGACACATTCTCAGTCAGAAACTGGGAATTATTCTACCGGAATCGGTTGCGATTGATGAGGCTTCAATTCTTGAATTTTACCGGCGGTTTGACCTGGAACTGATCCAAAAAGCGCCGGATACCACACTCCGACTGGTCACATCTCCTGAGCCAAATGCGTTGTTTCATCAAACACGAAAACAAATCGAGACGTTTCAGGCCCGAACCCAACCAGGGAGAGAGCGTGAATCCATCATTTTCGAACTCCCAGCGTCTTCGACAGTGGATGATGCTTTAACCTGGGATATTGACCTGGCGAGTGTCACGCTTGGAATTTTTAATTCTCGAAAAATGTCGCTGGTTCGTGATTTCAGCACCTTGTTTGAAAATCCATTGCTGTCATCGGCCTCATTTGACCACCTCTTTGAGATTACGGCTCGCGATGCCCAGCCGCAGCCTTCTCTCGAAACAATCAGGACACCGATTTTGCAGGTTGTTCCCTGTGATCCATCGCAGGAAAATGCCATCGCCAGGGCCCGAATCGGAGCTCATTTCATTATTCAGGGGCCGCCAGGGACTGGGAAATCACAAACCATCACCAACCTGATTGCTGATTCTGTCGGACGTGGCAAACGGGTGCTTTTTGTGTGTGAAAAACGGGCCGCGATTGATGTGGTGTATCACCGATTGAAACAGGCTGGCCTCGGGCATTTGTGCGCGCTGATTCACGATTCACAGGCTGACAAAAAGCGCTTTATCCAGGACCTGAAATCCCAGTTTGAACACTACAGTCAAGCTGAATCAACCTTTGTTCAGGTCAGTGCCGACCAGGAAAAGCTTCGTGAGCAATTTGTTCAGGCATTGCGCCGACACGAACAGTGGGCTGACCTGATGCGCCAGATGCTCCCTGAAGACGGCATTTCCGTGCGCGGGGCTCTCGGCAGGTTGATTGCGCTGGATGAACCCGCCCCAACCTCCTCTGAAAAAGACCTGGAAAAACTTCCTGGGTATGGGGTCTGGCTTTCCAATGGACAGGCCGTGGTCAAACTGGCCGAAGAACTGGAATGGCAGGGCCTGGAACCGGTTTTGGGTCGTCACCCACTCCGGCAACTCACCCGGGAATTGCTGGTGCAGTCTGACCCTGTTCCCCGGTTGGAAGCAGCACTTGACCACATCAACCCACTGGTCAAACAAATCCAGGCTGCCACAGCTTTGCTACCTGATCAGCTCCACAGAGCCTCAACCATTGATGAATTCAATGCTCTGTGTTCCTATGCCCAGCAACTGATGCCGCTGGTCGAACTGGATTGCCTGGACTTGCTGAATCGAAAATCGAATGCCTATCAACAGCTCCGCGATCTGTTTCATCAATTTCTGGATTGCTCCGAAGCACTTACCCTGGCCCAAAGTCGAACCACACACTGGCGAACCAGACTTCCTCTTTCTGAAATTGCCCTGGTGTTACCCGCGACCCGGCGAGTCGAGTCATCATTTTTGGGAGTGTTGACGCCAACCTACTGGAAACTTCGCAAACTGCTGCGAGCAGCTTATGATTTTCAGGCTCACCCGATTCAACCAACCTGGAGCACCATTTTGGAACAGCTCCAGAATGAATATGAGGTGTTTGAAGCCCTGGCCAACCTGCGCAAAACCGTCCAGGCCCGGTTTCGAGTTGAAGATCCACGACCACTCCGTGAACTGATCGAACGTCTTCACGCCGCCGAACTGGCTCTCTATCCAACCCAAAAAGCATTTCGTGCCGGGCTGATTTCAGGAAAATTTGACCCTGCCGTTTGTGTTCAGCTTGCTCAAATCCGGCACCCGGTCGAATTCCTGACCCTTGAACTTGAAGAGCTTCTGGATCCGTTTGCCAATCGAACCTTTTCTGAGATTTCGGCTGATCTGGCCGAACTCCGGGCGAATCTTCCCCTGCTGGGCAAACTGCGGCTTGAACTGGCCGCTTTAGCCGGAGGGCCGGTGGAACTCCATCGAGCCGTGTGTGATTTCCCCTGGACACCGCGCCAGTTGGAAAGTGCATTGCTTACGAAAATCATTGCCCGTGCCCGGCGACTGGATCGAACGGTATTTCAAACTGATGCGGCCAAACTCGCTAAACAGGCGAATGAAGCCCGGCGACTCCATCAAAAATTGCTGACCTGTAATGCCCAGGTGGTCAGTGCCCAACCCCACGAGATTTTCCAGCAAAAACTTAAAAAAGCGGAGTTGCCGGCAGCCAGACTTCAGGATGAGGAAAAAAGCTGGAAAAAAAGGTTTAATCGAGGCAAACGGGAACTGGAACATGAATTCGGCAAAGTGATGCGGTTTCGGTCAATCCGCGATTTAGCTGAGGGTGAAACGGGCGAACTGGTTTTTGACTTAAAGCCGGTCTGGTTGATGAGTCCGCTCAGTGTTGCCGACACGCTTCCGCTTGATGGTTCCGCGTTTGACGTGGTGATTTTTGACGAAGCCAGCCAGATTCGGCTCGAAGACGCCATTCCCACGCTGTTTCGTGCGCCTCAGGCCATTGTGGTGGGTGATGAAATGCAGCTTCCGCCAACCATGTTTTTTGCCTCAAAAGCTGATCTGGATCCACCAGCGAGCCAATCTGACGAGTCTGCCGGGTTGGAACTCGAATTTCAAACGGAAAGCCTGCTCAAACAAGCCGCCGATGTTTTACCTTCCAGTCGGCTCACCTGGCACTATCGCAGCCGATCTGAAGCCCTGATTACTTTCTCGAACGCGGTGTTTTATGATCGGGAATTGTTGACCATTCCCGATGTCCACCCTCCGGTTCGGGTATCACCAGTTCATCCTCAAGAACCTGGTAACCTGGTGAGGTGCGTTCTGGATCGCCCAATTGGGTTTCATTATTTAGAGGACGGGGTGTATGAGCAACGCTGCAACCGCCGTGAAGCGCGCTACATTGCAGAACTGATTCGGCAACTCCTGTCACAGCCGACCGGGTTGAGCCTGGGGGTGGTGGCTTTTTCCGAAGCTCAACAAAGTGAAATCGAACAGGCCATTTCGGAACTGGCTGAGTCGGACCCGGTGTTTCAAACTCAGCTCGAAGCCGAGTATTTGCGTGAGCAGGATGATCAATTCTGTGGTCTGTTTGTCAAAAACCTGGAAAACGTCCAGGGCGACGAACGGGACATCATTGTCCTGAGTGTCTGTTATGGGTTTGATCGTCAGCACAAAATGCGGCAAAACTTTGGGCCGATTAACCGCGATGGCGGCGAAAAACGATTGAACGTGGTGTTTTCTCGTGCCCGGCGGCATATGGTCGTAGTTTCGTCCATTACCCATCAAGCAATTACCAATACTTATAATGACGGCGCCCATTGCCTGAAGACCTATCTGGCCTATGCTGAAGCGTTGTCCGCCGGACAACATCACCTGGCTCAATCCCTCATGGCCTCATTTGGTGATACCGGTCAGGCGATGGCTTCAACCACACTGGTGGATCCGGTCGTTGAAAGTCTGGCCGAAGCCCTGCGAGAGCAGGGTCTGATTGTTGATACCCAGATTGGCGACTCAGCCTTTCGGTGTGATCTTGCTGTCAGGCAGGCAGGTGATGACGCCTATCAGTTGGCCATTCTGGTTGATTCTGACGAGTATTATCGAACGCGCTCAGCCTTTGAACGGGCCGTGCTGCACCCGGCGCTGCTTGAGGCATTCGGCTGGAAGATGTGTTACGTTTTGGCCAGGGACTGGCAGGCAAATCCAACCAGTGTGCTTGAAAGACTCCTTCATCAGTTACGTTCAAATCGGGCTGAAGACGTGAAGACATCGGGCTGAAGACGTTGGGCTGAGGGCTGAGGGCTGAAGAAGGCGGGCCTGGATTTGATAGGTACGTCCTTCGAACCCTGAACCCTGAACCCTGCTAATCCCCCCGGATTTTGTGGGATATGCTCAAAATGAAGCAAAAAGTCCGAAAAATAGCCTGTTTTGAGCTGTTTTATCTGTCACCCACAAAAATGTAGGTTAGCTAAGTCCTTTGTTTTCGATATAGGGTTTGCCGGATCAGGCACTGGCGATGGCCAGTACCATTGGACTTGAAGGGTTGAGTATCGGCGAACTCGCCAAAGCGGTTGGGCTTTCCAAAAGCGGCTTGTTTGCCCACTTCAGCTCCAAGGAAAATCTCCAGTACCAGGTATTGGAGGCGGCCCGGGATCGCTTTGTTGAAATCGTGGTGGCACCGTCGTTGCGCAAACCGCGCGGCGAACCGAGGCTCCGCGCCCTGCTTGACAATATGTTTGTCTGGGAAAATGCAAAGTTTATGCCGGGAGGCTGTATTTTTATCAGCGCTGCCGTTGAACTTGACGACCAGCCCGGCCCATTGCGGGATTTTCTGGTCAGCGCCCAGAAAGACTGGCTCAACGCGCTCTCAACGTCGGCCCGAATCGCGATTGAGGAAGGTCATTTTCGACCCGATGTTGACCCAGAACAATTTGCTTTCGAATTTCATGCGGCGATTCTGGTTTCTAACTACGCCCGCCGCCTGATGCACGATCCACAGGCTGAAGCTCGCGCCCGAACAATGATGGAATCGTTGATTGACCGGTGCCGAGTTCAACCAAAGAATTGATGGTTGGTAAACCGTACCTGCTCAATTTGAATTTCGGCTCAAAAAGCCGAAATTTTTTTGAAACAAAAATAGAACGACCGTTCGTACTCTAAAACACAACATACTTTGCCCTACGTGAAACAAAGGAGATTCAATATGCGGACACTGTTTGGACAACTGTTAGTGGCTTCCTTCATCGTGATCAATGTTGCCCTGCCGGCTTTTGCCATTGGAAAAGAAAAGAAAGTTCTGGTCATCCCTCGCCCCTGCCAGGTTCAAGGCCAGAATATCGTTCCGGGCACCTACACGGCTGAATTCGAAGCCAATAAACCTGGTCAACTGGTTCTGAGCGATGGTCGCAAAGAAGTCGCTCGTATCAAATACAACCCTGAACAACTCGATAAACCGGCCACGGGTGACCGGCTTGAATTTTCAAATCAAGATGGTGTTCGTCAGATTATCCGCATTGAATTCAAAGGCTTGACCAACGGCCTGCGGTTTGAAGCGAGCCAGGCGGCGGAACCAGCCACAAAGTAGTCATACCAGTTTGTAGTCAGTAGTCAGTAGTTCAATTAAGTCTATTTGATTGAACTTTTTGACTGTTTTCTAACGCGAGGACTCTATTCCAAAATGGCATGAAGCGTGAAATAGCGAAGGAATAAAGTCGAAACAACCAGGCCACAATAGAAAAAGCCGCTTGAGTTTGATCAAACTCAAGCGGCTTTTTCTATTAGACAGTATCGGGGTTAAGAATGTACCAGAATTTGAATGACTTTCACGCGGCAACCCACCCGCTCACGCAGGTGGTACTGACTTGATGCCATCTCTTCCTCGTTCCTGGTGATTTATCTCCAATCGTGTCTATTGGTCATTTCGCTGCTTCGCCCGTTCACTAATTCTTCGGATTGAGAATTTCGTCAATTTCGCGGCGACAATCCTGCAAATGGGCTGAAGCCATTGGATCAAAATTATTGTTGTCAGCCGCAATGCTCAATTTGTTGGCCAGTTTCGCCAGTTTGAGACGCATCACGCTCCGGAAATCAGTTCCTCGGGTGCTTGGATTGATGAGACCGGCAAACTCGGCTGGGACACCTGGCGGAACCTGGGCTGGTTTTTCGGCTTTCGCAAGCTGAGTTTTGATGTATTCAAGATAGGACCGCTGTAAATTTCGCCGATAGGGGTCAATTGAAGTCACTCCAGAACCAGCTTCAAATTCTTTCCAGAGACCAGCCTGAACATCATCCACAAATTCCAGTGGTGAATAGGCTTTGTCGCCTTCCAGAACTTCAGCATCCAGAAGCAGTTTAAAGCGGGTTGGGCTCAGCAACGATTCAAGCAATCCCCGTTGCTGGTTCATGGCCTGATCCGCCACACCGACAAAACTGATGCGGTTGGCAATACCGGGTTGAACAAATTTCCTGGGCGCCACAAACGCATTCTCCAGCAGGAATTGAACGGCCTGTTTCTGGCGTTCTTTTGGCACGCGAGCAAATTCTTCCCGTTCAGTATTGCCCAGGTTCCGGGTCTCAACCACACCACCGACCATTTTCACCACCGACCCGAACCAGAGCTGACGCACAGTCATCATCCAGTTATAGGTGTCTTTGAGCACCGCATAATCTTCGCCCGGTTTGGCCGTGGCATTCACGATCATATCGGCCACCCGCTCCATGTTTTTCAGGCCCAGCGTGGTCGCTTCGATGGGGTCATCACCGATGTTTTCGGTTTTGACCATCGGATCAACCTGGGACGGACCATCCTCTCCACCAAAACGAACCAGTGGGTCGGTCACTTGGCGGGCGGAAATTTTATCGAGCGTTGCCTTTTCGGCATCGGGCGTGGTGGCCGTCGGAATCGGCGAATAGCCCCATTCGATGGCAAATTTGTCATAGGGGCCAATCAGCGGAATCAGCCGTTTGATTTTGTCTTCCGGCTGGGCGACGTAGTTCATCCGACCATAAGCCATAATCGAGGCCGTGGACCCGTTTTTATCGGTAAACGCCGGGTCACGTAATTGCTTGATGGTGTAGGCGGAACTGGCTTTGTGGTTATGACGCAGGCCGAGGGTGTGGCCGACTTCGTGGGCGGTGACATAGCGAACTGCCTCGCCCATCACCGTTTCAGGCAACGGGAATTTCTGGGCCCGTGGATCATTTGGTGCACACAACACAAAATAGTATTTCTGGAAAATCTTGAGCAAATCCTGCCAGAAAATAATGTGGGCCGAGATGATTTCGCCGCTTCGTGGATCGTGGACATTGGGCCCCATCGCGTTTTCAACCCGCTGGGCTGCCCAGCGAATTACCGAATAGCGGGCATCCTCGGGGTCCCAGTTAGGGTCTTCAGCTTTGGTTGGCGCGTCCTTGCACAAAATGGCATTTTTAAACCCGGCGGCTTCAAAGGCCACATTCCAGTCTTCAACGCCCTGTTTCATATAGGCGCGCCATTGCTGGGGCACTTCGCGGGCGATGTAGTACACAATCGGCTTGACCGGTTCGGACAGGGCGGCCTTTGGATCTTTCTTTTCCAGGCGATAGCGGGTGATAAAGCGCCGCAACAACACCTGATTCTGATCATTGGCGTAATCTTCAAACCCTTCGGTGAAATAGCCGACGCGTGGGTCCACATACCGGCCCATCATTGGCTTTTCGGGCAGCAGCACCAGGCTGTAGTGAACCAGAATTGAAATGCTGCGAATGTCACCTGGAATCTGAGCCGGAGGCGGGGCATTTGGGTTGGGGCTCGGGTTGGATGGAGGTCCAAGTGAGTAGGTAATCATGGACCGGGTTTCAATGTTGGTGGGAAAGGGTTTGATTTCCTCAATGTAGCTGCGTGAGGAATCAACCTGTGACGGACCTGATAACCCCAAACTTCCCAGCACGCTGACGGCTGAAAAGTCAGGTAAATCAGACGACAGCAATTTGGTGACTTCGATGACAGCGGATTTGTTTTCGCCTTCGGCTTCGACATCAAAGGTCAGAATAATCGGTTCCAGATTGGCCGCATCAACCGATTCCTGAATCGCGCTTTTACCATCAGCCCGCTTGTCATATGACACGTTGCGAAGCTGAATTTTGTTGTTGCGTCGTTCCCATTTGACGACGCGATATCCGACTGGAAAGCCTCCAAATTCAATCCCGGCTGGGACTTTGGCGACTTCGGTGTTCCAGAGCATCACTTTACCATACAGGGCTTCTGGGAGTTCAAAATAGGTTTTTTCTCCAACTTGATGAATGGTAAACAAACCAGGTTTTGACTTGGCCTGATCGGTAATGACTTCTTTATAGGGTTTGGGGCCGGATGGTTTTTCCTTTCCCGGCATCTGGCCCGGTCCCGGTGGCATCCCTTCCGGGATTTGAGCATGGACGGAAGCGGTCAAACACAACACCGCTCCCAAAATGAGAGTCAGACCTCGCAAGCGAGGCGAGCACACAGGCTTCATTCTGTTCCTCCAAAAAACTGATTTTTTTGATTGATAGGTAAATGATGGTTGGCGGAGTGTAACGAAAAAAAAGCAATTTAGGATGCCTTTTCTTGCAAAAGACGGGGAGAATCCTCAGTTTGAGTTTCCACCAGAGGTTATCCAAACCAGAACTAGAATTTTGGGCGAAGAAAAAGAAAGTTCTTGACATCCAGTTTTCTTTACGGTAAATGAATGAACGTTCATTCCAATAAAACCAAAGTCACTCATCTATGGCTCGAAAAACTGAAATTCCCTCACCCATTGATAAAGGCGAAGCGATTTTACAGGCGGCACTCGAACTGTTTTCTGAACGCGGTTTTCACGGCACGGCCATGCCGCTGGTGTCAGAACGGGCTGGTGTCTCGGCGGGTACCATTTACCGATACTTTGAAAGCAAGGAAGCTCTCGTCAATGCCCTGTATCAGAAGTGGAAAACCGCCTTGCTGGATCACATTTTGGATGGCTTTCCTGAACAAGCTCCATTTCGGGAGCAATTTCATGTGTTCTGGCAACGCTACGCCAGCTTTGCCCAGGAATTCCCGATGGCCTTTCAGTTTCTGGAACTTCATCATCATTCACCTTACCTGGACGAGCGCAGCCGCCTGACCGAACAGAAAGGCCATCAACGGATGGTTGAACTCTTCCACGAAAATCAGCGTCTGCAAATCCTGAAATCATTTGAGGTTGAACTCCTGGTGGCCTTCGTCTGGGGGGCGCTTTCTGGCGTACTCAAAGCCGGGTTGAAGGGAGACTTTCCTCTGACTCAGGAAATGATTGATGCCGCCGAAGCCTGCTGCTGGGAAGCCATCCGACGCTAACCCGCCGTGCTGCAATGTAGGCAAATTGAATCACCCCATCATTTACCCCGAACCCCAAACCCCGAACCCTGAAATAAAATGGAATGAACGTTCATTCTGTGTTTATCGCTGACAAGGAGCATTTATGGATCTGTATCGCAATCAAACCACTCTCATCACTGGTGCTTCCTCTGGCATCGGAGAAGCTTTCGCTCACGAACTCGCCCGCCGTGGCTCACATCTGATTCTGGTCGCTCGCACCGAAAGCAAACTCAGGCAGATGGCCGCCGAACTCTCGCAAAAGTACAGCGTGCACTGTGAAGTCATTCCGGCGGATTTGATCCAGGCTGGCGCAGCCAAAATGGTATACCAGGAAACCCAAAAGCGTGGGCTGACGGTCAATATCCTGATCAACAATGCCGGTTTTGGCACCTACGGGCCATTTGACACGCTTGACCCACACCGTGACCACGACGAGGTGATGCTCAACGTGACTTCGGTCGTAGACCTGACCCATCAGTTTTTACCCGACATGGTGCGCCGCAAGTCAGGCGGCATTATCAATGTTGCTTCGACCGCTGCTTTTCAGCCGTTGCCCTACATGGCGGTGTATGGCGCCACCAAATCGTTTGTTGTGTCGTTGAGCGAAGCACTCTGGGCCGAATATCGGAATCAAGGTGTGAGGGTGATGGCCCTGTGCCCTGGTGCGACGGAAACACCGTTTTTTGATGTCGTCGGGGCCTCTGAACCTGCCGTCGGAATCAAAGAAACGCCCGAAAAAGTGGTGAGAGTCGGTTTGAAAGCATTTGAACAGGGCCGATGTTTTGTGGTTTCCGGAATGGCCAATTATCTGCTGTCGCTCACGTCCAGGTTTACACCGCGCTCGGTGACGGCTTTGATTGCCCAGCAGTTCTTGAAGCCGAAACGTCGGGCGACCAAAACCGCTTCGACGCGGGCATAGATGTTTAGAATAAAAACCACGAAATACACGGAATACACGAAAACAATCAATTGCCAGTCATTGAAGAGTTGAACTTCTTTTGTGTATTTCGTGTGTTTCGTGGTTTATGTGGTTCAAAAGCCTGGAAGTTCTCTGGGCTTACAGTCATAAGCGCCAGGATAAGGGAACAGAGCCCGATCTGGACAAGGGGACAAAGAGACACGGAGACAAGGAGACAAGGAGACAAGGAGACAGATTGAATTGCCTCATTCCTCCTCTCCCAACCGGAGTTCATTCAATCGTACACACTCCATGGAATTGTCTCCATGTCTCCTCATCTCCGTGTCTCAAACAGGCTCAAATTTCCTTATCCTGGCGCCTATGGGGGTTACAATGGTGGGCGCTGATAACCTCCGCCAGCGGTTTCGAGTACTTTCGCGACGGCCAGCACTTTTTCCTCTTCAAATGGTCTTCCGACGATCTGAACCCCAATCGGAAGACCTTCCGGCGACTTGCCGCAAGGCACAACAACACTCGGAAGTCCAAGCACATTATAGGTTTGGGCGTAGGTGAATGCCTGCAGGTAGTCAATCTTGTGCTGGTTGATCTCAAAGTTTTCTGTTTGCGTGTGTGGAAACGCTGGTATGGCCGCCACCGGACACAGCAGCACACCATTGTCACCCAGTTCATTGAGGACCGACCTTCGCAGCCTATCGCGTTCGATCCAGACAGTCAGGAACTGCTCAAACGACATTGGCTGAATGACGTGCAGTAACCCTTTCATCAAGGGGCCCATCAGGTCTTCTTTGCCTTCATACATTTTGAGCAGCAACGGCACGGATGACTGGCCAAGGAAATAAAACCACAACTCAAAGCCGCGCTCGACACCTGCCGGTTTGTGGTGAACTGTCTCAAAGCCCTGTTCACCGAGCAGCGCTGCCGCATGTTCAATCGAAGCCGCCGTTTCAGGCGTGACTGGGGTGACTCCATCGGATGAATACCACATCACTTTCAAGCTACGGTTCACCGGAGTATCACCTGTACGAGACGACAGAGGAACCGTCGCCGGATCCTGCGGATCGGTTTCAGTCATAATCTGAAACAACACGGAGAGATCATCAATTTGACGTGCCATGGGGCCGGCGGAAAACCCAAGCGACATCGGCCCCACAACGGTTGGGAAATGACCAAGGCTTGAAATTCGACCTGGTGTTGGATTGAGCCCAACGATGCCGCAAAAATGAGATGGGACACGAATCGAACCTCCTAAATCTGAGCCGAGCCCAATCGGGGAGCATCCGGAAGCAATCGCCGCCGCTTCACCGCCGCTGGAGCCGCCAGGAACTCGACTCAGATCCTAGGGATTGCTGGTCCGGCCAAAAACAAGATTTTCGCTTCGGTAATCAAGTCCACATTCCGGGACATTGGTTTTTCCCAGAATAACCGCGCCGGCACGTTTGACAGCGGTCACGACTGGGGCATCAGTCGTTGCCACCAGTGTTTCCCGTACCTTAGAGCCGGTAACGGTCCGCACACCGGCCAGGTCAAACACATCTTTGATCGAGATCGGCACACCGTGTAACGGGCCGAGTTGGTTGCCTTGAGCCAGGTGCTGATCGGCCAGTCGAGCCTGGTGGAGTGCCTGTTCGGCAAATACTTCGGTAAAGGCGTTGAGTTTTGGGTTAACGGTTTCAATGCGGCGTAGATGAGCGGTGACAACTTCTTCGGAAGAAACATCTTTGGCCTGGATGGCCTGCGCCAGCTCCCTGGCGGATGCGAAGATAAGCTGGTCCATGAGAAAACTCCTGGTGAATGTGAGTAGTATGGTTGCGAACCGGAAATGGGAAGATGGAGAAAGAAACAAGAAGTTTGTTTGGTGATTGACGCTGCTTATACAAGAGTACACTGCTATTTGGATGACCAGTCAGCCAATTTTGTGAAAGGCATGATTGGTTGTATTGGCAACAGGAAGCTATGCTAGATTCAGCAGGTTGTGTGAATCCGATAGTTTTGACCATCCCAATTCTTACTGAATTTTATGATTGAAATTTTGATTTCCCGCTTCCGTCGCTGGTTTGAGTATGAACAGGACAGCCACACCCGCGTGCTGGCTTCGCTTGAAGCCGTCCCGGCGGCATTGCGCTCTGCCGATGGCTTTCAGCAGGCGCTGGACCTGATGGGGCACATTGTCGCTGCCCGGAGAATCTGGCTCTATCGGTTAGGAGCGTTGCAGGAAAAGCCCGTGGTTTTCCCCAAAAACGTGACGCTCGACGAACTTCCTGCCCAGTTCGAAGCCACGCACGCGGCGTGGTCCGATTACCTGAACTCGGTGACCGACGACGATCTGGTGAAAACCTTTGAATACCAGAGTTTGGACGGCAAACCCTTTCGGAACACCGTCGAAGACATTCTGGCGCAGCTTTTTGGGCATTCGTGGTATCACCGGGGTCAGATTGCCTCGCGGATCAAAGCGATTGGCGGCACGCCAGCGGTGACGGATTTGGTGTTCTGGTCACGGGAATTGATTGAAGAACCAACTGTTGAATGACATTTGAAGCCGCTTTGTATTTTGACTTTTTCGTGTCGTTCGTGTGTCTCGTGGTTAAAATGTCTGGATATGCCCTTGGAGTGCGGCGGCTTGACGCTGCACTCCAATTTCTTATGGCAAGTATTTCTCACCGTTCAAACAGCTCCACTGGCGGTTGAAAGCCGGCAAAAAGCTGCCGATCAAATGGATTGCCCGCTGTGGTTGTTCGCAGGATGGCTTTTACCGTGACTGACTGGATGTTCCAGGTGAGAGAGAACTGATTGGGTCCGGCTGGCGCTGGCTTCCCGTTCTCGATGAGTTGGAAAATACCCCATTCTCCAGGAAATGCCATTTCCTGTGTGGCACCACCTGGGACCGTTACTGTCAGCCGTGCTCCGGTGGGGCTTCCGCTTTTGGCCGGCCAGGTCAATTTCCCCGATTGAGGTGTACCCACCTGGGACTCAAGCGTGACACCATCAATCTCAAGTTTGATTTTGCCGGTTCCTGAAGGCTGCAAGGTGAGTTCGTAGGCAATTTCCGGTGTCCGCCCACCAGTCGAAAACAGGGTTTCCTGGAGTCGCCGGCTCTGGTTGAGAAACCCAACAAAGGTTGGCGTAACCCGCACGGCCCCGGCTGGCTTGAGTTTCCATTCGCCATTGGCATCTTCAAATGAACCTGCCAGCCGATCCCTGACAAATGATGCGAGCAACCCATCTTGAGGGTTCAAAAATCGGGCCACTTCGGTGAGCGGGGCACCTCCGTCATTTGTAAACGGATATCCAGCTCTGAGCCTGTCGGCTTGCGGATATAATTGTTGATTCCAAAGGACTGACAATTCCTGTCCGTTGGTGCCATAGAGGAGTGCCCGGAGGTTCCCAAGCGGCTGATACAGCAAACCCGCGATGATTTTCGTCGAGTCGGTTCGAAAGGTCTCGGTCACTTTGGTCACCCCGGCTTCGGCTTTGAGCAGCCCCAGGTCATCTTTCCCGGTCAACAGGGTTCGGGACGCCTGATTCAACTGGTCATTGGGCGTAATCTGCAAGGTATCAAGAACTGACCGAAGCGCCACCCGATACTGGGAAACCGGCGTTCCATCATTTCCAATATTCGTGTTTAAAAAGAGCAGCAATGGAGCAAATTCGCGCTCAACCTCGGTGGTGGCAGGTTTTTTCTGGGTTGATAGCTTGCCTTTCACCCACTGGATCAGACCTCCAACCCCGATATTTGCGGGTTGTACCTGCCGACTGACTTCGGTAAGGAGCACCACCAGTGGAGATTCCGGTTCAGCCAGGATGGTCAGGAGTTCAATCGCTTCTTCACGGGTTTTGAATGGCCTGACCTGGGTATTTTTTAAGAAACGCTGCCAGTGAGCGGTGTATTCACGGAAATACATTTCCCGCAATCGGGTGACGTCAATGCTGGCGCCTCGGAGGTTGGTTCCCGTTTCACCCATCACCCAGTCACTTTTCGCCAGTTCCAGGGCGGCTGTTTCCAAACCGTCGGCGGCATAATCGCGGTATCCTTCGAGCGTAAAACTCCCAGGAACACTATAGTCGCCCTGCAGGACACCTGAACCACGACCGGCCAGAATGGTTTCCAGGGTGACAGCCGGAACTTTGGCGTCAATTTCAGAAATGAATTGTTTGTAAAATCGGCTCACTGCCGGGTAGGCCAGCAACCGTTGCCGGACCTCACGAATAAGAAGTTCATCCGCTTTCAAATGCGGGGATTCCAGATCGGTGGCGTGCAGGGCATAAAATTCAAGTTGTTTGAGGGCCAGGGCCTGTCCCTCAGCCGGAACAACGTCCTTCCAGTAGGGTGACAGTTGATAGTACAGGAAGGTTCCCTTGGCCCGGTCAGGCTGAGAGAGCATCAAATAGGTTTTCAACCGGTCGTATTGCTGGCTCAGATAGGCTTCATCCGTATTTGGCTTGGATTCAGCCGCAAACGTGCGCAAATCTGATTCCAGTTGTATAAACACCGGGCGACAAAACGATTGCTGGAGCGCATCGAAATACACACGACGTCCAGCTGATGCAATGTCGTCACCCACGTAAAGGCCACTTTGCATCAGCCAGGGCCGACCAGTCTGGTCATGGGCATCCGCTGTTGTCAGGCTTTGCCGGAGCGTTTCAAGCGCGTCTAACTGAGTCAATTGAAAATTTTTCGAAGCCGCTTCCGAATCGCCTGCCAGTTGAAGTGGTTGTAATTGTGTGACCCGAACTGATCGGGCTTCAACCTCCTCTACATACTCTCGGTTGAGCAAAAACGAATTGGTAAGCCCGGCTAAAAAGAGAACCAATGTCAGCACAATGGCACTGGCAATCGCTGGTTTCGCATAGCGGGGCAGCGTGGTTTGGGGTTGGAAAAAGGCCGCTAAATCTTTATCAGCCAGCAGGACTTCCTTAAAGAATTCTTCGCCGAAATATCGTGCTCCCAGTTTCCGTTGATTGATAGCGGCAACCGGTTCATTGTTGTCGGGGTCCGCATCCAAACGAGGCTCGTCTGTGGAGCGTGGTTCTGGCTGGCCCTCACCAGGTTGATACCCGGTGAAATAGAACCCTCGAACCCAGGGTGATTGCCGGAAACTGCTTGGACGAAACAGAATGTTGTAAAACAGGCCCAGCTTTTGCCGAATTTCATAAAACCGGATTGGAAATTCATAGATCAGAAGCTGATCCTGGGGGGTGGTTGCCGTACTTAACCGCAGTAATCGCCGACGCATCAACGCTTCATACAAATACCCGAATTCGGTATCAAAAAGTGCATACCCGGTGGTTCGTTGTTCAAGCGGAATGGTTGCGCCCCAGACCTGACCGCGTTCAATGCCATCATAGTCCCCAAAGAATTCAGCAAACCCATCCAGCGTATCCGAATGCGAAAAAACCAGATAGATGGGGAACAAATGTCCCCACCACTGAAGGCATTCATCGAGCCGGGCGCGTAAAATTTTCGCTTCTTGCTCAATGTCCGATTCGGCAAGCGAGCACAAACGACTGGCATCCGCCACAATTACCAGTCCATCAACCGGGCGTGCTTCACGATACTCACCCAACTGCTGGCACCAATGTTTCCAGGCTGCATTTCGAACCGTATCCGCCACCAGATGGCCGGGAAGGTCAAGATAGACGGCTGATTCAGAAATATAACATTCACTTACCGTGGTTGGTTCAATCGTGTAGAGATCGGCAGGCCGCTGGTGCGGAAGCAATTGAAAATCAAGTTGCGAGGTTAAAAGCAAGGCGGATTTGCCGCTGGCGGGCGGGCCCAGGACTCCAAACCACGGTTGTCGGAAGCGATCCTGTATTTTCCGGCCATAGGTCGTTTCAATCCAGTCAGTCAGCATTTCAAAGGCTTCACCTTGATCAGGCAGATTGGCTGGTTCATCTCCCGCGTCTTCGGTGCCAGGGTTGAGTTGTTGGGTTTGCTCGTTTTCGGCGGGCCAGTACATTCGACGAACTTTTTCAAACAAAACGGTTAACGGCCAGGTAAATAACACCAGCCCAACCAGTACAATTTGCCCAACCAGGGAGAGGCCAAGCAACGGCGCCACATACCAGGCGACCAGACAGGCCAATCCATATAACAAAATCAAGCCGAAGGTTTGTAACCAGGATTTAAAAGGGAGTGATTGCCAGTTCATCGAAGTGCACCTTTTTCAGAATGAAGAATTGAGAATGAAGAAGAAAGAAGTGGTTAGTGGTTAGTGGTTAGTGGTTAGTTCTTGGCTCTTCTTCGAAAGTATTGATTTCTAATCACTAGCCACTAACCGCTCCTTCATTCTGCATTCTCAGTTGGTATTACCAGGTAAGTGAGGTCAACGCCGCGTGTAAAATTCGGTCAATTCCCAGTTTGAACACGGCAAAAGTCAAAATTCCAAGCCCAAGTGAACCAATGCCCAACCCCAGGAGCCATTTTGGCCATTTCACTTCCTCACGAGGTTCAGGTTGATCATCCAAAAGCCAGTGTGGAGATTGCGCCACGGTCCGCAGTCGGTTGACCTGCCGCAACGCCTCCTCAACTTGTCGGACCACATCCACCAGTTCGTCTTCAAAATAATCCCGGAACCGTCCTTTGTACCCAAGCAGCAGGCACATGTAATACAGTTCAACCAGGTCACCCTGGCGTTCAACGTCTTTCAAAAGATCATTTAACCGCTCAAAGAAGCGCACTCCAGCCAGATGTTCGCCAAAATACTTTAATTGTAATGGATATTTTTCCCACTCATCGTGAAACGGGAAGTCAGCCATCAACACCATTTCATCAATATAAGAAGCCAGGGCAAATTTTGCGGCCTCCAGTTGTTTTTCTCCATAGCGCAATCCCCGACCACGTTGCTCCAACCTCATAACCATGCGATCAATCGTGGCCTGTAATTCCATTGAGGGTTGAACGTGTTCGGCCCGGATTCGCATGACAAGTTCAAACATTGGGCTGGCCAGGGTGACCAGGTCAACTTCGGGTGTGATTGGGGTGCGTGCGGTAAATGTAGGTTCAGTTGCCAGTGCTGGCATAATACCTTTCCTTTCAAGAGCTTGCAGAAGAATAAACTGATGCGGTGATAATGGTTCTTCAAATCTTTTCGAGGGCTGGTGTGGGAGAAGCTCTACCCGGCATCAAAGGGTCTGGTGTCAAGTCGCAGACGGATCATCCCGGCCATGTCAACCATTTTTCGCAGGGTCAGGCTGTTTGGAGTGACTCGACCGTCAGGGTTGGCATAATTCAGGTGGCTACGTTGAAAATAGCGAATTGCAAACGTTGTGGCGTCATCAATCTGGCCGGTTTCTTCAAGTTGGGCCAGTGGAATCAAACATCCGTGAATAATCAAAAAATTCAATAAATGCTGAACGAAGAACACATCGGCTGGGATATTGCGCTCGCCATAGCCTACGCCAAAGCCAATCCAACGGGTTTCGGGTTCGCCTTGATATAGCTGAGATTGAAGTATTTGGGACAGCACAACTTTTGGCCTCACTTTGATAGCGTTGAGTTTTACCCCCTGCGACTGGCAGTGGTGATTGTCCCTCTGCAAATGGCTTGCCAGGGTTGATTAAATTTGCAATTTTTGAAGGCCCCTCCCGTCTAGTGCGGGGGGAACGCGACAATTGTTTTTTTGAGCCCCAGTCAAGATCAGTTTATCAACCCGGTCCAGGTTTAATTTACCTGTATTAAATTTGTATTTAATTAAAAATGGAGTAGGGGGACTCTATTCAGATCAAGTTCTTTGATTCTCTGTTTTTTCGCGAGAATTTGTAAAATCTTTGAATCTAATGAAAATAAATGGGTTAAATCGTCCGCATAAGTAAAATTCGTGCAATTTTAGCCATTAGAAGCAAAAAAAATTATTGAAATGATTCAATTTGAAATTGAATTGCACGGGATTTGCAGTACAATTTGAAATCAATCAATTTAAATTTCTGAACCTGACAATTTTGTGAAAGCCCAATGAAGAGTGAGGAGAACGCTATGGAACAGACTGTCGCCCGCGCATTACCCCTGATATTAGACCTGCATAACGGAACTTTGGATCCAGCTCTGGTCACAGAGTCGGTCCGCCGGTTATGGATTGCCGAAGATGATTACTCTGAAGGGTCATTGACCTTTCATCTCGCCCTGGGACATTTCCCCCCGCCTCAGGCCGTTGATTTTTATGTCATGGCCCTGGCACTGATGAATCATCGCGAAGCCCACCGGGTTCCAAACCTGCTGAAATTGTGCCGTGAGGATTTGGGGCTGTGGCGCGCGGCGCTGGAAATGGAGGCCGGATATCGGGGCGGGACCGTTGCGCTGGATACAATCGAAGAATTGGTCAATGCCGCCGATCCTTTTTTCCAGGCACTGCATTTACTCCAGGAAGCCACCTATTTACGCCGGACGAATACTGGAGACCGGTCGGAAATCAAACGCCGGCTCCACCAGGCATTGAATGTTTTTCAGAATATTTCGGTGTTTGAAACGGGGCGGACCTTGCTGGCATTGTCCCAGGTGGAAGCCAGTTATGATCTTGCCCTCAAGACAACTGAGCAGGCACTGGAGTGCTTTTCACGATGTAAAAACCGCTACTATGAATCGGACGCCCGACTGGCGATGGAAAGTATTCGGGAAAAACACCGTGAGCGGCGTAGCACTTCCCGTAGCCGGACGGTTGATCTTGGATTCTTGATTCGCCCCCTTATCCAGGCCACTGATTTGGAGGCTTTTTTCTCCGGATTAATCCAGGTCTTGACCTCCCGTACCTTTCTGGCACTGGATCACGTCACCGTTTTGCATAAAACGGTGGGCGGTGAGCACATTGTGGCCGGGCATCACGCCGGACCACTTGAAAAGGAGACCATTTCAAACACGTTTGATTTAGGGTGCGGATACCGACTGGTGGTTTCACAGGCAACGGATCCGGTGGCACTGGAAATGATTTTACCACTGGTGAAACGGGAGTTGATCCGGCTGGCTCGCGCCTTCCCGGTGACACACAGCATCTATCGCCGCCAATTTGGGCGATTTACCTACTATGACCAGACCATGGATGAGGTGCTGAACCTTTTGGAAATAGCTGGCAAAGATCAGCCGGAAGCTGCGGTAATGCTGCGCGGCGAGCCTGGGGTTGGGAAGACGGATTTGGCGTATGCGCTCCATCTGGCTGGACCAACCCGAAGTGGGAAATTTGTGGTCTATGACGCGGCGACAGCGGTTGATAAGTCGTTTATGGTGGCCGAGTTGTTTGGGACCGTCAAAGGAGCCTTTACCGATGCCCAGCCACGGGTTGGAAAAATCGAAGAAGCTGGAAATGGAACGCTCTTTATTGATGAAATTGGTGAGCTGACGCCTCAATGCCAGGCGTTGTTGCTGCGCGTTTTACAAAACCGACAGTACCAGCGAATGGGCACCAACGAATATCGGCCCGTAACCTGCCGGATTATTCTGGCGACAAACCAGCCCATTGAAGAATGGTGTAAGCAAAGCGTTCGCACCGACGTACAACCGTTGTTTCGCTCTGATTTGCCATCCCGGTTTCGGTACTGGATTCACATCAAACCACTTCATGAAATTCCAGATCAGATTGTCCCCACGGCGCTTTCCTTCCTGCGTGAGCAAGGCGAGTTTTCACTGTCACCCGAAGCTGAAATTTTCCTGCGGTCCATGCGCTGGATTGGGAATTATCGCAGTTTACAAAATACGATTGGATTGTCGGTAAACCTGGCAAAATCGTTTGGGGTGTCGGTCATTACCCCAGAAATCGTCCACCGGGCAATCGGGCATCATCCGCTTTTGTTCGCACCAGTGACCAGCTCAGTCGAGCCACCGCACGCCGCACTTGCAGTGGCGGCTTCGGCAACCGTGACAAGCATACCAGCGGACCCAATGATGTCAAACACCGGATTTACCTTTCCAACTGACTATCGAACAGCAGTGAATATGCCTGGGGTGGCAAAATTGCCGACAACCAGTACTGCTTCGGCTGAACCAACCCCCTACCGCCCAGCTCCGATTGCGCAACCAATGGGCCAGTTCGGAGGGCCTCCAGTCCCCTATGGGTACCTGCCACAATCCACCACTCCAGGGTTGCCGGCCCCGGTTGAACCAGCCCACGTGTCACCCTCAACTGGTGGAACGGCACCCATTCAGACTGGAAGTGATGAAGCCATCAAGAAGCAATTTATCCGGCTGTTTAAAGAAGTGTTCGATGAGTTTGAATACAACCGTCGAAAATACTTTGAATTTTCGATCCTGAGTAACATTTCGCAGATTATCCATCAGGAGCGGTTTCCACGAGCCAAAACATTTTCAGTGATTTATGGAGGTTTGATGAGCAGTCCCTATATTCAGGACGCCGGGCGTCGCCAAAAAATCGAAGAACTGGGACATTTGTTCCGCATGATCAACCCCAAATGGCCTTCGGAATAAAAACCTGGCTCGAAAAAGCAAGAAATGCCACACGGATGGCAATAATCTCCAAGACTTGTCTTCCTTGAAGGCGCTACCTTGTCATTGCCTTGGGAATCAACATTCAGGTAATGGAATAAAGCACTGGTTTACAGCCTGGCCGATTGGCTCCCTGAATGTTGGTTCGCAACACAAAGTATGAATAATGAAAGAACTCAGGTTTGATGGTTTCATCACGGCGAGGTTTCATAATTCATACTTTCTTTGGGTCAAGGGAGATCAGAAGTCACAAAAAATGAGGGAGCTTCGGTTGGACGATGGGCAAACCAGACCACGGAAGATCCATCCCGATCCGCAAAACAGGCAGACAGCGGACGATAGGTTTCAATTGGCAGATTCAGCGGTTGTTGCAGCCGGGTTCCTTCAAAACTGAAGTGTTGCATTAACAGAACAGCGCTTCTGGTTGATGTTTCAAGCCAGATGAGTTTGACATCAGTTGATGTCTCGCGAATATCAAACTCTGGAATATTGATTGGTGACACCACCAAAGTTTGAACGGCACTCAGTTCGCCATTTCGTGAAAGCCGGGCAAATTGAATTTCTGAACCGGCTGGTTTTCCATGTTCGATCCAGAAAAGATCAAACTCATTGGGTCGGGTGATGATTTTCAAGCCGACGGGTTCAGTCTGTTCCGAGGTAGGTAATACAATGTGTTGGGGCGGCGTTGGTCCAGATTGACTGAGTTGCCACAATTGCACATGGATGCGTTGATCCTGGGTAAAATACGCCAGAAGGGTCTGCTTACCGTCACCAGCCAGGAGCGGGTTCCGGAGTTTATTGCCATTCAGGGAAATGGCGACTTCTTTGGGGGTTTTGGTCAACAACCGCCCATCAGACCCAAGCTCAACCATTTCAATTTTGGGACTGTTGGGATCAGGAACGGTCCAGGCGGCCAGATACCGATCACCAATCCAGACCGCCGCAGGTTGAACCCCGCGTTGGGTCAGTGTGATTGGGTAAATATCGGCACCAGTGGTACCGGGGTTCAATCGCCAGGCACAGATACCAAAATCCAGCTCGCTCATCACCAAAAAACCAGATCCATCGGTTACAATCACCGGGACATTTTCAAATCCTTGATTTGATTTTGATTGCCGCTCAGTTTGGAGTTTCAAGTCAAGCGGTTGTCCCACCAGTTGATTGTTGGTTACAAACTGTGCCTGGACTTTGCCATTGGCATTCCAGGCAATCAAAGTTGTGCTTTCAATTGAGCCTGAAACCAGCGGAGGACGAATTCCAACCGCTTTCACTTTCGGAATGATTGGCTCGGGTGCCATTCCTCCCAAAACCCCGCCTCCAGTGGCGGGTTGCGGGTTTGGATTGCGCCACATGGACGGAAAAATCGCCAGCACCATCGCCACGATACTGATGGCTGCAACCGCACTCAATCCAGCCGCCACGGTTGCCACGCGGGTCAATGAGGCGGCTGAAATCCGTAACAACTGGTTCCCCTGACGACCGTGCAGCGTTAAATCAAACCCACGTTGAAATCCGGTTCGAACTGCCAGCCTTCGGCCAAAAATAGGGACCACTGCGGCAAATCCGCCCTCGGTGATGGGGATTGATCCAGATTCAGTTTCCAGGGCTAAGGTTTCAGTAAGTGGAAGCAATGCCTGGGACGATGGTTTGGATTCAGAGGCGGCCAGGCGGCGCAGAAACTCTGGGTACCGGTCCACAACCGGGCTAGTGAGCGCGAGTGATTCAGCCAACTGGGCGGCCTGCGTGATTTCGGCAAGTTCTTCGCGGCACCGCGAGCAAAGATCGAGGTGCCTTTGAACTTGCGCCTTGCGTTCCGGATCGAGTTCGTCAACCGAAAATGCAATCAGCAGGTCACCAAGGGCGGCACATTCAGGGGTGGGCGGAGTTCGTTTCATAATTCATTCTTTGGGGTTAAGCGCCTGATATGCATCAATAAACTGCTGGTAGGCACGACGAAGCCGGCTGGCGGCAGCCTCAAATCCAATTCCCAGCAATTGGGCAACTTCGGCAATCGAGTGGCCCTCAACTGCCTGCAATACAAACGCCACTCGATATTCCGGTTTCAACCGATCAAGAGCGGCTTCGGTCATCATTGAAGCAATCACGCTGGCTTCCTGTTTGGGAAAAGTCACCAGCGTGTGAAGGGTTTCCTCTTCGGAATCTTCGGCCCGACGGGCACGTTGATCCAGTAAATCCCGACAATGGTTGACCGTGATGCGGTACAGCCAGCCACGAAACGTCACTTTCGGTTCAAAGCTGTTGAGCCCGCGATAGACTTTAATAAATATTTCCTGCAGTGCATCTTCAGCCTCCGCCCGCGAGCGGAGCAGAGATAGACACAGGTGAGAAACATATTGTTGATGACGCCGGAAAAGCTGCTCAAAAGCCTGAGCGTCCTGGTCATACTTGAACCGCCGAACCAGTTCAAAGTCTTCCAGTTCTCCGGTTTGAACCGGTTGGGTTGTCGGCACGCTGCGAAGTCCGCGTCGGTCAGTCATGGGCGCATGTCCGTGTAAAATGAAATGTTTAGGATACTGAGCAGGATAGCCAGGACATCAAAAAAAGACGGGCTGAGAATGGTGGTCTGGGTACGACGAGTTCCTTCAACAGTGCCACAGGTTGACGGCTTTTTGCCTGCAATTTTTTTAGTGGTGCGACAAAAAACAGCCACTCAGCCCAAGTTCTCTTCTCTGGCTCAATCAACGGTCCAGCCTGGAAAAATTGGTCAGCAGATTGATAAGGTGACAGGGAGACAGGGAGACAGGAGACAGGGAGACAGGAGACAGGGAGACAGGGAGAACAGGGTGACAGGGAGAACAGGGTGACAGGGAGACAGGAGACAGGAGACAGGGTGACAGGGTGACAAGGTGACAGGGTGACAGGGTGACAGTTAGCGAAATAGCGAAATAGTGAAAAGAAAGAATTTCGGGGTTGACAGACCCGGACTGGAAATCAAGGCTAAAGCACTTCGCTACTTCGCTACTTCGCTACTTCCTTCATGTGGTTGCGGAAGACAAGGCTGTTAGAAAGCAGAAAATTGATCAATGAACAGGCGACAATTGAGATTAAATTAACCAGTTGGACGGGGAAGCCGAGTCTTTCGTGCAATACTTCCATAAACACAACTGCCCCCAGGATAGACACCAGTCCGTTGGTCAAGTTGAAGTTTATCAAGCGGATTGAGCGATCACTCCAGGTCAGGCTTGGTCGGTCGCTCCAGGTCCATTTCTCATGCCAGAAAAAATTGTGAATGACCGCCAGTTCAACCGCGATGAGCATGGCGATTGAGGATCGAAGGTCAGAGCGGTCGTCCAAAATGTGAAGTACAATCGTTTGGAGTCCCATTCCCACCGCCCCAACCAGGTTGAACTTCAACCAGTGCCAGCCAAGTGATTTCAGGGATTCACGAGGCGCTATGTCGGTTTTGACCATCACACACGCTCCAAATTGTAGAGAGTCACGATGTTTTTGAGGACGGCAATCAGGAACGTGATGCCCATGCCGACAATGCTGCAGACTCCGCCAACATCATAGAGCAGGTATTTGTGACCCAAAATGGTTGAGAACGGGTGGGTGATCAAAAAGAAATTTCCAATCGCAAGTACAATCCGCAACTCGGTTGGGCCAAACAACCCATAGGAAACATTGAACTTGCTCAGGGTATAAGCTGACAGATTCGAGTTAATCATCAGCATGTAGTACACCGTAAGCAACCCAAAAGCGACCCGTTCGCTCATATACCCCGAAACTGCCATTCCGCCAATTAAGAAGAAAAAACCAATCGTGTCGATGATGTGATCAACATAAAACCCATATCGTGGGCGCTGTTTTTGCCGATGTCGAGCCAGTGAACCGTCCAAGCTGTCGCCAAACCAGTTGAGCAACAGACACACGTTCACCAGGGAAAGATAGAGCACCGGGTTTGATTTACTGATCGAGTACAAGGCTCCGGCACCGACCAGGGCCAAAAACCCGAGCAAAGACAGGTGATCGGAATTGACCCAGCCCGGCAATTTTTGAACAAAAAACTGGATTGCCCGGCGTTCAAGCGGAGCGGTTAACCCCGCAAGCTGACGTTTCGCATCTTTGAAGTCTGATTTTTCCATGATTTTTCTGGGGTGAAACTGGAGTTGATTCCAAATGAAGACGGATCAATGATGAACGATGAACGATCTAACCACCTGTTGTTCAGGCAGATGGCATCTTCATACCTCAATCATTCTCTTCATTACTGGTGTTGAAAGCCCAGGTCTGATGTCATCAACCATATCACGGTTGTCCTTTTCAACAATTCCACATTGCTTTGACCAAAAGGCGATTTCAACCATGATGAAACTCTTCTCACTAAGCTTGTTTGTGGTCCTGCTGTTTACAACGACAGGTATCGCACAACATACAGGAACTGAAACGCAGTCAGGTAATTCTACATCTGAGGCTGCGGCTTCACCCAGTGGATCAACGCTGGTTGAGTTTGACCGACTGCGGTTAGAGGGATTTGCCGCTGTCTACAACCTTGACTACACCACGGCGAAAAAAGATTTCCGCCAGATGATCGAACTGGATCCAGAAAAACCCGCCGGCTATTTGTATGTGGCGAATGCTCTCTGGCTGGAACAATTGAACAAAAGCCGCCGCCTGCAAATCGGTGTTTATAATGACGATTCGTTCTATTCAGAAACCAGGGAAACCATAGACCCCAAATTTGACAAGGAATTTCGCGATTTGCTGGCCACAGCCATTGCCAAAGCCGAGGCCCGATTGAAAACCACGCCCAAAGATCCCCAAACGTTGTATTTTCTTGGCGCCACCCACGGTGTGCTGGCAGCCTATGAAGCCACCGTTGCCCGGTCATTTATTTCAGCTCTCAAAAACGGAGATAAATCCGTGGACCTGCACCGCAAAGTGCTTGAACTTGATCCCACGTTTATGGATGCCAACCTGACCATTGGTATGTACAACTATGTCGTTGGGTCACTCCCGTTGCCGGTCAAAGTGCTGGCTGCGATGGGAGGCTTTCGCGGCTCAAAGAAAAAAGGGCTGGCATTGCTTGAACAGGTCACTGAGCAGGGAACTTATGTCCCGGATGATGCCCGTGTCATTTTAACCGCGCTCTATAAACGGGAAAAACGCTATTCGGATGCGCTTCGGCAACTGGAAGTCCTTGGAAAGAAATATCCAACCAACTACCTGGTGAAAATGGAAACCGCCGATTCGTTGATTCGGCTTGGAAAATATGATGAAAGCGTGAAGTTGTTTACCGAATTATTGGCCGACCCCCGAACGGCAGCTTCCCGTGATTTAATCGAGTATCAGTTTGCCGAAGCCCTGGCTGCCCAGGAGCGTGATACCGATGCGGCTCAACATTATGCCGCCGTGATTGCCTTCAAAAATGCCAATGCGGACCTGGTGACGCTGTCTCATCTTAAACTTGGTCAAATCAATGACATCTTGATGAAGCGTCCAGAAGCAGTAGTTCATTACAATAAAGTGTTATCGCGTAAAAACGTTTTTGATTCACAAGATCGAGCCAAGGAATGGTTGAAAAAACCGTTTGCTCGCACCAGAAATGATGCCAAACCAGACGCACCAGCCGAACCCTAGCCAGGTGAAGAATGAAGAAAGTGGTTAGTGGTTAGTGATTAGTGGTTAGTGATTAGTGGTTAGTGGTTAGTGGTTAGAAATCAATACTTTCGAAGAACCACTAACCACTAACCACTTTCTTCATTCTGTCCTTTGGCCGTCCACTGCTTTAACACCCTGGTCAATTTATCCAGTGTCACTGGTTTGGAAAGGTAATCGTCCATTCCAACGGCAAGACATTTGGTCTGGTCTTCCTGGGTGGCATTTGCGGTCAGGGCCACAATTGGGATTCTGACGGCAGGTGAGCCTTCAGACGCGATTTGCTCAAGGCGGCGAATTTCAAGTGTCGCCTCAAACCCATCCATTTCAGGCATTTGACAGTCCATCAGCACCATATGATACGTGGATTGTTTGACGGCGTTGAGCGCTTCGGCCCCATTTGCCACCACATCTACCTGACATCCCAAATTTTCTAATAATTTTCGCGCCACTCGCTGGTTGGTTACATTGTCTTCGGCTACTAAAACCTGCAAAGGGGAAAGGGATTTAACTGCGGGCAGGGGGGCCATGGCCTGTAATTTGATGGTTGGAGGTTTGTGAGCCATTTTCAAGGCATTGCGCAAAATATTATAAAAGGTAGATTGATGAACCGGTTTCGTCAGGTAGTGCATTTGCTCAGCCCGAACCAACTCAAGCGCCTCCCGGTCTCCGAGTGGAATCATCATTACCAGCCGAAGGTAGTCCATAGATGGTTGAGCCCGAATGGTGCGAACCAGTTCGATGCCATCACCTTCGGCCAGCTTACGATCCAGGAGCACCACCCGAAACGGCATACCCTGACGTTCAGCCTTTTGAAGACGAATGAAGGCTTCGCCAATTGTTGGAATCAGTTCGCAATTGATGCCATAGGTCTGGCAGTAGCCGCGCAGCACTTCACCACAAACGGCATTATCTTCAACAATCAAAAGGTGTAAACCGGAGAGTTGGGAAGTTGTCACCAGTTCTGGATTGGGTGCTGTAATGTCAAATCGCGCCGTAAACCAGAAAGTACTTCCTTCCTTGAGTTGACTGGTGACCCCAATTTTCCCGCCCAGAAGTTCAACCAGTTGTTTGGAAATTGCCAGGCCAAGTCCGGTGCCTCCAAACTTGCGGGTGGTTGAACCATCTGCCTGAGTAAATGAGGTGAATAAGCGACTGAGCGTTTCAGGTGGAATTCCAATTCCTGTATCAACCACTTCGAACTGAATCACAGCTTGACGCGCATCAGCCGGGGTTGCTGGCTGAACACGAACGAGAATCTGCCCCTGAGTTGTAAATTTAATGGCATTGTTGATCAAATTAACCAGAATTTGACGCAGTCGCAATGAATCACCGAAAAGCTGGGTGGGGACATCGGGATCAATTTGGACGATCAGTTCCAGGTTTTTCCGATGGGCAAATTCAGCCAGCAGATTGGTGACTGACTCAATTGTGTGTCGAAGGTCAAATTCAATTTTTTCAAGTTCCACCTTTCCGGCTTCAATTTTCGAAAAATCCAGAATGTCATTAATAATTGCCAGCAATGCGCGACTGGAGCCGTTGATCGTTTCAGCACATTCGCGTTGTTCTGGGGTGAGTTGTGATTCCAGTAACAACTCAGCCATCCCAATAATGCCATTCATCGGAGTTCTGATTTCGTGGCTCATGTTGGCCAGAAACTCGCTTTTGGCAAGATTTGCCTGCTCGGCCTGGACTGTTGCGATCTCAAGTTCAGTTTTGCGGAATTCATTTTTGATTCTCAGTAATTCCAGTCGCTGATAAGTCCGCAAACGGGCTGCCTGTACGACAAATCCGATAATCACAGCGCTGCAAAGTGTGAATGCAAAATGTCCCCAATCAGGGCCAGGTGGCGCCTGGCTTGCAACAAAAAACCATCCAATGAGGGAAAGACCTGCCAGAATCCAGTAATCCCGGATTGAAAGCAACAGGCATCCACTTCCAATAAGAGTTAGCAGGAGATTGGTGGTGTGTTTGGCTTCGGGAACAAACCACAAATGCAGAAGACTGTTGATAACTGGAAGCAGGAAGATTCCAACCCCAACAGGCTGACTCCAGGCAACTGGAATAGTGTTGCGTCGGTGAGCTCCAAGGACAACCGTGAGAAGGATTCCAGATATGAGAGCAACTGTAGAGAGGTACCTCGACGAAGGCGGAGGGACAAACCACCAGTGCAGCACTGCTACGAAATAGTAAAAGGCGCATAACCCGATGGAAACATACGGAATCCACTCCCAAACAACTGCATCAAGGGCATTTTTCAAATGATGGTTGCTCCCCGGAGGTGATTCGATCTTGATGGTTTGACTCTGGTCAGAATAAAAAAATGAGAAAACCATGAACCAGCCTGTTGGCAGAAATAAATTGAGAGATAGAATGCCTGATAGTTTACTCCAATTGCCAGCTTTTGTGCCTCAAACCTTGCTTGCCGATGATCATTGATTTTTCGATCATCATGACTTCCCAGAACATCATCATCAGTTTTCTCACGAAAAGGAGACTCATTTCATGAGCCATTCTACTCCGAACACCATCCGTGAATGGACAGTTGATCTGATTCGAGAACATTGTGCGGGAGCTGCCCGCCTTGAGTTATGGACCATCCCGCTGTATTTGTCGGTGGCATATTCAATTCAAGTGATGCCAGATCCGACCACTGGTCGCCCTGAATTAAAGGCGGTGAATTACCCGATATTGCCTGGAGGGTTGCCGGATTTTGAGTGGTTTCAAGGCAAACCTGAGCAGACCGCCCAGTTTGCCTTTAACAGCATTATGTCCATTGCCTTCCAGGAAATGCTCCATATCGAACTCGCGGCCAATTTGTGCAATGCCATTGGCGCCAGGGTTGATTTCATTGGGGAAGATGGGAGGTTTTTTCCAAAGTATGATCCTGATTCGGTTCCCTATATTGCGGTTCCGTCGGAATTGAGAGACCAGGTTCGGCTGGCTCCACTTAGCCTGGATTCAATCGGGTTGCTGACCTGGATTGAGCACTACCTGCCACGGGTTCCGTCGCCTCCATTGAGCACCCAGCCCCGAGATCAGTACCGGTCAATCGGCGAGTTCTACCATGCCCTCCAACACGGGGTGGACGTCATGTGGGAAGACCTGTACCCACAACAAGGAAGTCCAACGGTGACGGATCTCAAGCAAAAAGACGACTTTCAAACCGTCCTCCATCGCCGGCGACGGGACTGGATTCTGGAGGATTATCAGTTCAGCGTCACCATTTCTGGGAATTCACATCAGGCCAGAAAACGTGCTGATTCGTTGATTCAGGCAATTATTTGTCAGGGGGAAGGAGCGACGGAAGGAAACCACTTGCAGGTCAACCCGGCCTATCAGCTCAAGCACGGCGATGCGACTGAAATCGCGCTTGATCGGTGGACGCATTGGGAGCGATTTTCACAAATTGAGGAGATTTTGAAAGTTGCTCGGATCGAGACGTTTCCTGTTCGCCCTGAATCTGAGGCCGGGCCCGAGCTTGAGTCATTACAACAACAGCTTAATCAGACCTTAACTTCGTTTTTAGAGACACTGACAGCGAACTTCAGCACGGCTGAATCACTCAATTTAGATCCGATGGGAAGCCTGGGAAGTTTGATATACCAGGTTTGGAAGGCTGGTGGCGTCCCTGAACTGAAATATTGCCCAGGTTCAAAGTAAGGCAAAACCAAAAAGAGCCACTCGTGCCCTTGCGGCACAGAGTGGCTCCTCACGAACATACTTTGAATTCCGCTAGCCTTGAATTAATTTGACGGCTGGTGCGGGGGGTGGGGACGGGATCAGAAGGGAAATTTCATTCACGATCCGTTTGGTGGCATCTGGAATGCCAAGCGCGGCAGCGGCTTGCTTCATCGCCAAATATTCGTCGGTGTCGTGTAATAATCGCCGGACAATTGGAACGATATCATCCAGTCGTCGGAGCATCACGCCGGCATTGTATTCTTCAAGCAAATTGCCGGTTCCGGCTTCTTGCGGCATTGGCGGTGTCAGGCCATCGGCAATAATTGGTAATTGTGAGGCGAGGGCTTCAAACGTGGTCAGGCCACCCAGTTTGGAAATCATCAGGCTCGACGCGCTCATCAAATGATCCATCCTGTCGGTATACCCAATCACGGAGATTGGGAAGCTGGCATGGCGAGCCATGGCTTTGGCTTCTTTTTCGAGCTTTTCGTTGCGCCCGGCCAGGAAAATCATTTGCAGGTCAAGGTCAGCTTCAATCAGGGTGCTGTAAATTTGGGGAATGTTTCCGCCGCCAACCCAGCCAGCGTTGACAAAGACCGTGAATTTTTCAGGATTGAGACCAAGTTCCAGTCGGGCAATCGCCGGATCGCGCTCGCTGACATCCTGGAATTTTGGATGAATCGGCATTCCGCAAATTCGAATTTTATCTTCCGGAATTCCAAAGGAAATCAGTTCCTGTTTGGCCCATTCGTGGGCGACGATATAGAGATTGACGTGGTCACCGCGCCAGCCACTCCAGGAGTTGCCACAGGGGTCCGTGACGACTGTCACCAGCGGGATTTTGTCCGCAAGCTTGAGTTCTTCGAGCATCCGGCTCAGGCAGTATTGAACCATCGGATGCACCGACACAATGACATTGGGGCAATGTCGGTCAACCAGGCCGGAAAGATATTTTTTTCCGTGTTTGTAAACAAAAGGCCAGCGGTCTGGGTGGAACCGATTGACAAACCAGTGATAATGCTTGACGTATTTTTGCTGTGAACGCAGCAGTACGTTGTATAGCCCGGCCATGCGGCGTGTCAGCGAGTGGCTTTCTTCAAGCGCGTGGGCAATATGCACGAGGAATGAAACACCGTCTACGACGTGCCCAAGCCCGGCTTCCAAAGCTCGCGCAGCGCTGGTGTGACCTCCACCGGTGTCAGAGGTCAATATGAGGATCTTTCGTTCCACGGATGCTCCTTTGGGGATGGTTGGAAGGTAAAATTCGAGCCCCCACTATACTGATAAATCCAGGAAACTCAAGGCTTTTCCGTTGAAAACCGGCTAGCAAACTGGATTTCTGAATGCCTGGCCAAAGCACTGGGTTCCGGGTTCTTTCAAGGGATGAGGGATGAAGGATGAGGGATGAAAAAAATCCCTTGTCATCTTGTCATTGGTCACCTTGTCATCTTGTCACCTTGTCACCCTGTCATCTTGCCCGGGTTCCAGGTTTTCGAAGGGTTTGTCCTTTATGTCCTTTATGTCTTTTATGTCTTTATAAACCCGGAACCCGGAACCCGGAACCCTAAAGCCTACCCAACCCAGGCGATGGTTTCGATTTCCACCAGGACGTCTTTTGGCAATCTGGCAACTTCGACGGTAGAACGGGCTGGCGGGTTTTCCGAGAAAAACCGGCCATAGACTTCATTCATAGCCTGAAAATGGTTCATATCCTTGAGAAAAACCGTGGTTTTGACGACATTTCTCAGGCTGCCACCGGCAGCCTCAAGCACAGCGGTGATGTTGGTCAGCACCCGTTCGGTTTGGGCGGAAATGTCACCTTCAACCACCTGGCTGGTGGTTGGATCAATGGCGATCTGACCTGAAGTAAATACAAACTGGCCGATGCGAACGGCCTGGACATAGGGCCCAATGGCTTTGGGGGCATGTTCGGTATGAATGGTTTGACGTGACATAAACTTGTTTTTCGTCTCCTGATGGTTGTGATTCCCGCCGAAGCGGTCGCCTGCCACTTTAAATTGTGCTGTGGAAGATTGGAACTGTTTTAGGGTGCCGGGTTTTCGAAGTGGGCGTGGTTCAAAGCAACAGCGCCCTTGCTCCATTTTGTTCAGGTGGCAGATTTTTTCATTGACAACTTCGGCTGGACTGTGGTTTTTTAAAGGTTCACCGCGCAAGGCCAGTTGCCTTGTGCGGTTTTTCTTTTGCCCGGCAGGTTTTGCCGGGCAATTTACTGTTTTAGTACTGTGCCGCCTGCGCCAATCTAAGTGCAGGCGGCTTTTGCTTTTTTGGAAAGGAATTTTTCTATGTCGCACCTGGCACTTTCTGCTCGCACCACTGACGAACTGATTCGAACCTTTGAAGCCGGCACGCTTGACCCTGAAACCTTCAGCCATGCCGACCATTTGCGGGTGGCGTTGTTTTATGTTGCCCGGCACCCATTTGAAGAGGCTCGTGACCGGTTCCGATCAACGCTGCTGAATTTCGTCAAAATTCATAACATTTCCGTCTACAGCGAGACGGTGACTCAGTTTTGGATGAAAAAGGTTTTTGCGTTTTGGCGCCAAAACCACGAAACAATGACCCCTCAGGCGCTCGAAGCTGAACTTGTGCGCCAGTTGGCCAATTCGCGGGTGATTCAGCAGCATTTCAGTCCAGAGTTATTGGCCACCGAACGTGCCAAAACCGAATGGGTTGAACCGGACCGCGAGCCGCTTGCATAAATTGTTCAGAATTCAAGCGTTAGCTTGCCAAATCCTTCAAATTCAGGCTAAGTTCAGAGTTCCTCAACCGGAACTCTGAACCGTCAAACTCATTCGTTTTCAGCCGCATTGTGGAGGTGAGAAAGGTATGTCTCACGCAGGTTTTCGTTTGCTCAAGGCTACGTTCATGGCTGTCGTTGTACTGGAACTCATAGGCTGTATTGGGCTCACGGCTTCGTTGACCAGTCAGGCTGCTGTTTACCCACAATCAAGCCAGGCTGAGAAATCCAGTATTCCAATCCTCATCCCTGGTCGTGAAGAATCATTTTCGTTCGAACAAATGCCCGCACAGTCGTACACGGTTGATCTCAACGCCGGCCAGTTTGCGGTGGTGCGGGTGACTCAGCGAGGAGTTGATGTGCAGATCAAAGTCACGGCGCCGGATGGCTCTCTCATTGTCAACGCCAATCGAATGAATGCCCTCAATGGCGAAGAGCCAGTTTATCTCCTGGCTGCGACCCCAGGGCGGTACCAACTGGATGTTAGCCCGGTTGAGGGAATTCCGCAGGGAAGTTCATATCTGATTCAACTGCTTGAGATTCGGCAACCAACCGAAACCGATCAGGCACGGGTGCTGGCCCAAAAATATTTTGCCGAAGCCGAAGTCCAACTCGCCAAAGGTACGGCAGAAGGGTTGATGAAAGCAATTGAAGGGTATGAAAAAGCCATTCCTTTTTATAAGCAAACTGATGATCTCTATGGTGAAGCCAATGTCTTGACCAACATCGGCGCCATGTCAATGCGGTTGCGAAAACTGGATACTGCCGTCATTTGCTTTGAAAAAGCGCTGCCGATGTGGGAAAAGCTGAATGATAACAACAGTTTAACGGTAACTATGGCTCAGCTTGGGCAAATCTTATTTTCTGAAGGCAAATTTGATAAAGCCAGACTGTATTTTGAGCGTGGACTCGAACTGAGCCGCAGTATTGATGACCAGCAAGCCGAGGGAATTTCACTGTTTTCGCTGGGTTTGATCCAGAACTCTTTAGGGGATTTTGGATCAGCCCTCGAGTACTTCCGACAAGCAGAAGTGATTTTCACAAAGCTTGGCATGCATTTTCTTCAAGCTGGAGTCAAACTCAGAATCGGAGAAACTCTCTTTCATCTGGGTGAGGCCGTGGAGGCGATTAACCCCCTTGAAGAGGCTATCCGGATGTTTAAAAGCTTGAATAATCGCTGGTATTACTCACTTACTCTCGTGATATATGGGAATGTGTTTCGAGTCTTAGGGGATTATCAGAAAGCATTGGCAGTCTTGCAGGAAGCATTGGAGATCAAAAAACAAATTGGAGACCTGAGTGGACAGGCGTTTGTACTGAATTCGCTGGGAGTTTTATATAAAACCCTTGGAAATAATCTCAAAGCAATTGACTGTTACCAGTCGGCACTTGCCATCCGCGAGACCCAAAAGGATTTACCTGGGCAGGCATCAACGCTCCACAACCTGGGCGACGCTTACGGAGCAAATGGGGAGTTTGAACTGGCCCTCACTATTTTACAAAAATCGTTAACTCTCTCAAAAGCACTTGGGAATTCTCGACTGCAAATTCAAACCCAACAGGACATTGGGCTGGCATATCGTGCATTGAAAAGAATTCCTGAAGCCGAACAAATCTTTCAGGAAACACTGAGTCAGGCAATAAACCTCAAGCAACAAGACCAGTTAGGAAATCTGTACTTTCAACTTGGTCAGTTTGCCTCAGAACGGAAAGACTGGGTCAAGGCCCAGGATTTGTATCAACAGTCAATCAAATTCACTGAAAAACTCCTTTCCCCACTTGAACATGCCCAGTCATTGAAAGGTCTGGCTGAGACCGAAGTGAACCTGGGAAACTACCGGAAAGCGCGTGAACTTGGGTTGGAATCGGTCCTTTTGTTTGATCGGCTGCGTTCAAATCTGGTGCAATCTGATCTTCGGCTCTCGTTTCAATCAAGTCAAGCCAGGAATTACAAAGAACTGGTCATGTTGTTTTTGCTCCTGCATCAAAAAGATCCCAACCAGGGACACGACCGCATTGCTTTTGAAATCAGCGAGCGAGCCAGGGCCCGGGTACTGTTGGAATTGCTGACTGAAAGCAAAGTGGACATTCGCGAAGGATGTGACCCGACGCTTTTGGCTGAAGAAAAGAAACTCCGGCAAACCCTGACAGCGAAATATGCCGCCTGGACGGAATTGCTTGGAAAGGTACATAAGGTGGACCAGGAGGTAAAACTCAAACGCGATATCCAAAGTACCGAATCCGCCCTTCAGCAACTGGACGCCAAAATCCGGGAAACCAGCCCCAAATATGCGGCTTTAACTCAGATTCAGCCGCTCACCACCGACCAGATCCAGCAGGTGATTTCCGCCGATACCCAACTGGTTGAGTATAGTTTTCGAGAAGTAAACAGCTATGCCTGGGTTGTCACTCCAAACAACCTGGCCTATGTGGTCCTGCCTGGAAAAGAGAAACTCGACCCGGTCATTGAAAAAGTGTCAGACGCCCTTACTCAACTCCAACCCCAACCACAACTTGACGTTGCCGAACGAAAACGCGTCAGAGCCGAAGCTGAAACCCGGTACTGGAAAGCTGCCACTGAATTGAGTGAGTTGATTCTGGAACCGCTCCGCCCGCATTTAAAAGGTCCACGGCTGCTGCTGGTGGCCGATGGCAAACTCCAGTATATCCCCTTTGCCGCCTTGCCATTTTCGAAAGAAAATCCTGAGCGAGAAACCAAACCAGTCGCTGAATTGCTCTCAAAAGAGAAGAAAAACCCTGAACCCCGAACCCTGAACCCTGAACCCCAGGCAGTTCTTCTCGACTCGTTCGAACTCATTACCTTGCCTTCAGCTTCAATCTTAACGGCGCTTTCCAAACCGGACACCACCAACCGGCCCCAAAGGCTGGCAATTTTCGCCGACCCGGTCTTTCGATCCGAGGAAGTTCCGGTTACAAACCAATCGGCGCCGCTTGAGCACGCAACTCCCAACCGAAATTTGACCAAAGCTGAGTTACTCGGCAAGCCAACGACTGAACAACCACGGGAACCGGCGATAGTTCAACAATTAAACATACAACGACTTCCGTTTACCCGAATTGAAGCCGAGGAAATCTCGAAATTGTTTCCGGCTGAGCAGGTTCTCAAAGCCATTGCCTTTGATGCCAGCCTGGATAAAGTTCGCACCACGGATTTGACCCGGTACTCGATGTTGCACTTTGCCACCCACGGCCTGCTCGACACTGACAATCCAGAGCTTTCAGCCGTTGTCTTATCTTTGGTGGACCGTGACCGGAATTCAATTGATGGGTTTTTACGGCTTGGCGATATTTACAACCTCAAGCTTAATGCTGATTTAGTGGTGCTCAGTGCCTGCCAGACAGGTATTGGTCAGGAACAAGGTGGCGAAGGGCTGATTGGGCTTACGCGAGGCTTTTTGTATGCCGGTGCCCGCCGGGTCGTGGCCAGTTTGTGGATGGTTGATGATCAGGCCACGTCGGAACTAATGAAGCGCTTTTACCAGAATATGCTTGGACCTGAAAAGATGAAGCCTGGACAGGCATTGCGTGCCGCCCAGCTTTCCATTCGAAAAGAACGGGCCTGGAAATCTCCGTTTTACTGGGCAGCTTTTCAGGTGCAGGGACAATATTAGAAGAATGAAGAAAGTGGCTAGTGGCTAGTGGTTAGTGGTTAGAAATCAATACTTTCGAAGAAAAGTGGTTAGTGGCTAGTGGTTAGAAATCAATACTTTCGAAGAAACGTTGGAAGCCAAGAACTAACCACTAACCACTAACCACTAACCACTAACCACTAACCACTAACCACTAACTACCACTAACCACTCAATGGTTTCTTCATTCTTCATTCCTAAATTGCTTGCAAACAAAACACACTAAACAGGTTGTTGTCATCGGTCCAGACCCGGAGGGGTTCAAAGCCGACTTCCTGGGCGAGGGCTTCAAATTCCGGAATGCTGTATTTGAAGGAATCTTCCGAGTGGATTGATTCACCGGCTTCAAAGTGAAAGGTGTGGTCGCCCAGATGAACTGTCTGGGGTTTCTGGCTGACCAGGTGCATTTCGATACAACCGCGAGTTGGATTGTAGAAGGCATGATGAGAAAAGGCGCTCACGTCAAAATCAGTCTTCAGTTCGCGGTTGAGCCGGTTCAGCATATTCAGGTTGAACTCAGCCGTGACACCTTGGGCGTCGTTGTAAGCGGCATTCAAAATCGCTTCATCTTTTTTGACATCCACGCCAATGACCAGCCTGCCGCCGGGTGAGAGCATCTGGGCGGCGTTGGCCAGAAAGGTGCGGGCTTCGGCGGGTGGGAAATTGCCAATCGTCGAACCGGGGAAAAATACCGCTTTGTGTCGAATCTGTCGCCGGGTTTGAGGCAAGTCCAATCGGCGGGTGTAATCGGCACAAACCGCTACAATTTCAAGATTTGGATAACAGACGGCCAGTTGTGACGCGGCTTGTTTGAGATGTTCCTTTGAAATATCAATTGGCATGTACACGGCTGACGATTGATTGAGCTGGTCAAGCAGGAGGCGGATTTTCCGGCTGTTGCCGCTGCCGTATTCAATCAACAGGCAATGGTCGCCAAGCAGCGATGCCATGTCCGCGGCGTGTCGGCGCAAAATCCCAAGTTCGGTGCGGGTCAGGTAATATTCATCAAGCTGGCAAATTTCCTCAAAGAGTTCCGACCCTCGCTGGTCATAAAACAATTTGGCGGGCAGTTGTTTGGGCAGGTGAGACAACCCAGTGACGACTTCGGTGAACAGGTTGTCAAGTTGTGGCTGGTAATCAAAAAAAGCGAACGATTCACGCGGCATCATGAGTTTGCGTCCTCGGCAAGCCGCAACCCGGTAAACTGCCAGCGGGCTTCGGCGGGGAAAAAATTCCGATAGGTGGGCCTGATGTGCGAGGTCGAAGTCACGCACGAACCACCTCTCAGAACCAGTTGATTACACATAAATTTCCCGTTGTATTCGCCAAGCGCGCCAGCCGCCGGTTTATACCCCGGATATGCCGTGTAGGGACTCTGAGTCCATTCCCACACATCACCAAAGAGTTGCTGTGGCTTTCCAGGTAAGCCTGGGGGCGTTGAAGCCAGTGCCGTTGGGTGAAGCTTGCCTGACTCAAGTAAATTTCCAGAAACGGTGATACCTTCGGCGGCATGTTCCCACTCAGCTTCGGTCGGCAAGCGCTTTCCGGCCCAGCGGGCAAAGGCATCCGCTTCATAAAAACTTACGTGGCACAGTGGTTCAGCCGGGTCAACCCGACGCATGCCGGCCAGGGTCATCATCCACCAGTCGCCTTCAATCTGCTCCCAGTACAGCGGTGAATCCCAACCTTGCTCAAGAATCACACGCCAGCCATCTGAAAGCCACAACGTAGGCGTGCAATACCCACCATCAGCGATAAATTCCAAAAACTCGCCATTGGTCACCAGCCGTGACGCCAGTTTGAAATCCTCAACAAACACCGAATGGCGAGGGGTTTCGTTATCAAACACAAAGTCGTGCCCGGAATATCCAATTGGTTTGACGCCGCCTGAAAACCCAATCCATTTGAGCGGAGGCATTTCGGTGGTTGTTGCTTCAGCGGGTTCAGGAAAACTGGCTTTGTACGCTGGGCGGAGCGGGTTAATGGCCAGGATGTGTTTGATGTCGGTCAGAAGCAGTTCCTGATGTTGTTGTTCGTGGTGTAACCCGAGGGTCAGAAGCGGTTTGATGGTTTCAAACGTGGTGTCGTCGAGCGTTTCAAAAAAGCGCTGCATTTCTTCGTCAACAAAGTGCCGGTACTGCATGACTTCATCAACGGTTGGACGTGACAGCAGCCCTCGTTTGGGACGCGGATGACGTTCGCCAACCGCTTCATAATAGGAATTGAACAGAAAATTATATTTTGGGTGAAAGCAGGTGTAATCTTTGGCAAATGATTGCAGGATAAAGATTTCAAAAAACCAGCTTGTATGGGCCAGATGCCATTTGGGCGGGCTGACATCCGGCATTGACTGGATGACATAATCTTCAGTTTCAAGCGGCAGGCACAGGGTTTCGCTCAAAGTGCGAACTTTCTGGAATTCCTCAAGAAGCTGATCTTTGGGCGTGGGGGAGGCAAGTTGGGACTGACCAAAAACGTGGTTGCTCATCGGATTGGTCTCCTGGTCAAGCGGTTACTGAAAAAGGTTTCAGCCGGTTTGTTCCGATGAAGAGATCCGGTTAAACTCTGAACCAAAATCAGTAATGTGTAAGAATGTGAAATGACAGTAGTTGCTCTGGATGTTAGGGATTGTGCACTAACTCAGCGCCACAAAGAAACCGTTCCAGCGGAAATTTTTGGAGTGCGCCGACTTGTCGGCACTTTTGCACTTCGCATATGTGGGCTTATGGAATTTTTGATCTACGACTATTTTTTCTGGCTGGCGGTGTTTGCCCTGATGTGTGTGATAGTCGAACGCCTCCGCCCGACGGTGCCGCGTGGGATTGTCCGGCCCGGATTTTTGACCGACGTGGGCCACTTTCTGTTCAACGCGAAACTATTTGGAATGTTAACGGCTGCCGTGATTCCATTTCTGATCGAATCGTTTGAAAACTGGCTTGACCGGTTTGGGCTCTATGGATGGATTTATCGCGGCGTGGTGGAAGACTGGCCGTTCTGGGCTCAACTTCTGGGGGTTCTGATTGTTCTGGATTTCTGCAAGTATTTGATCCACAACCTGTTACATCGGGTCCCATGGTTATGGGAATTTCACAAAGTCCATCACAGCATTACCGAAATGGACTGGATCGGGAACTGGCGTTTTCACTGGCTGGAAGCCGTGATGTACGACACGTTGCTCTATGTGCCAGTCGTGTATCTCGGGTGTAGCGGCTACGTGCTGATCTGGTATGCCGTCATCGGAACGCTGGTTGGGCAATATGCCCACGCAAACCTTCATCTTTCGATTGGGCCGTTGAAATACCTGATCAACCATCCGGAGCTTCACATCTGGCATCACGTGCATCCTGACAGCGGCCCCCTGAATCGGAATTTTGGGATTGTTTTTTGTTGTTGGGACTGGATTTTTGGGACAGCCTATCTACCAAACCAAAAGGTTCCAGCCCGACTCGGGTTTGACGGAATCGAGACGTTTCCAAAAACCTTCTGGTTTCAACAGGTGTGGCCGTTGAGAAAGGGATAACCAAATTTCTGATTTGAGAACAAAAGAGGTTTATCTGAATGAAACAAGTCTGGTTCCTTATCCTTTTTTTGAGCCTTGCCATTTTTGGTCCATACCACCTGAATGCTGATAGATTGAATTCCCAAAAGAAGACTCTGTCTGTTCAAGATATCTTGCAAGCTCCAGCCGAATGCGAAATTGCCCTGGCGGTGTTGGATAATGCTCTTCAAAAAGCCAGAGAAGTCAAAGACACAAACATCATTGTGATTGCGCGGCTTGGAAAAAGGGAGCGCAATCAGAAGCTCAACCAATCCAGGCTGAAGTTTGTCGAAAACCGGTTTAAGTCTTTTGGATGGACCAATTCGGTTTTTGCCGAAGGGAGTCGAGTGTCAGGTTTTGGGTGTATCGAAATTTACATTGCCGGGAAGCAATTTGTGGTGCTCCGATTGAAGAAAAACACAAAACACTTTTGTCCTTCCCCGTTCTAGCAAAAGATCTTCTTCGAATAGACTGTGATGAAGTAATCTGGTAATCCCGGTGAGTCAGCCATGGAATTCTTCTTCTATCTCATCAGTGCCGTTGTTTGCTGTTACGTGATGGCCCGAAGAAAACGCAAGTACATCTTCGGGTGGCTGGTTGTTTGTCTCGGCCTGGGTTTTGCGGCTTACAATGGGTTGAAAACCCCCACCGTTACTGATTTTGTAACTTATGAGATTCAGTACGCTTATTGTTTCTATGACAGAGCCAATGGCGATGTTGTCTTTGGGTCGGAAAATGAGACGTACCTCATCAATCAACCCATCTATCAAAATCAGTACACTGGCTTGACGGTTGCTGATCGGCTTGCTGTTCGTTCACAGGCGACGATCTGGGTGATGCCAAATTCAAAACTCATTGAAGGAATCAAGACGGACAATCTGTATCTTCCTCCTGAAAATGGCTTGAGATGGAAGCTTGAGTTGAACAAACACCGAAGCTGGTTGGGGCTATGTGTTGCAATCGCAGGTTTGGTGATCGTGGGGTTTATGAAGCTGGGACAACTTTTCTTCACTGCTTCATTTAGCTTCACCGGCTGGGCTTGTTCCTTTTTCTGAGATAGGTTTCTCGCCTCGGATTTGGATGTAATATTGGGTGCCAGGTATGAGACTGCCTAATCTCGTTAATCCTTCGGCAAAAATGTTTCGATGAAACGAAGGGTTAAAATCATAAATATCATCAAAGGCTTTCAAAATTCCTTTAAATTCAAAGGAACAATCGTCTCTTGTAATAAGCACTCCATTTAATTTTAATGTAATGTTGCCTAAGAAAAGCGACTGATCACCCGAAGTTAAAAATTTTAATCTTGCATCTTCAATTTGGATTATTTGATTTCGACAAACTTTACCAGGACCTATATAAGCTTTGAGTGCAGGAAATTGTGACGGTTTAACTGATGACGTATCAATATCATTGAATGACATTCGGAGAGGACGTCCACTCCCACCTCTATAGTGTGAAAATGCCAGGGTACTATCAATATTCTGAAAAGCAGCTTCAGGTTGCGAAGAGGTTGTAATAGGAGGGGAGATTGGCTGTTGGGGAGGAGATTCAACCAGTGAAGCTCCGGTGCGATACTGGCCAGGACGTGCGGTTTTCGCCATATGTGCGTTCCTTATCAAACATTCAGATGAATTTGAGTTAATCCCGGCAAGAAAGCTGCCCAGGTCAACTCAGAAATGTAAATCCACTCACCTTCAGGCAAACCGTGGGCCAAACCAAAAAATAATCGTCTCCTCTAAAAAGCTCCTAACCGGATTTTGCTAAGTACAAGTCCCCATAAATGGGGGATGGAATTTCGGTGATTCCGAATTGGCTTTCGCCCGGATGGGCGCCGGAGAATAGCCGGTGGTTTGCCGCTTTGGGCACACCACCGGAGCTTGGGTCCACGGTGGTCCGCGCCCGGATGGGCGCTGGAACAGGAGTCGTGAGCCAGAAGCCAAAACTTCCACGAAAAGCGGGATCGAACCAACTTCCAGCGCCCATCCGGGCGCGAACCCTTGATGGCGGCTCTGTCCGGTGGCCGCATGTCCAAAGCGACACTTGCCACCGGCTATTGTCCGGCGCCCATCCGGGCGAAAACCAATTTTCCGCCATTGAGTGGCCGAATTTCATTCCTCTTTTATGGGGACTTGTACTAAGTAATACCACTTTGGGCTGAGGGTATCGGGCTAAGGGCTGATGGAAATACAATTCTTTCAATAATTTAGCCTTCCCATAACAAGAGAGGTTCATTCCAAAATGGTATAATTGGAAAGTTTGAATTTGTTGACTACTCACCACTGGCTACTGACTCATTTAAATTCAATTTTAAATCGGCATTCATCTTACTTCTCACTCAAAGAAAAAGGCCCAGACAACTTGTGTCTGGGCCAGGGCAAAAGCCAATTGCTAAACCACACTGTCATTCAAAAACAGAAACAATTCTGTCTGGGGTTGCTTATATGAACGATGGTAAATTCTCTCCAACTGGCTAGAAAAGCAGAATTAGTCGCCATCTTCGTCGCCATCTTCGTCGCCATCTTCGTCGCCATCTTCGTCGCCATCTATCTTCGTCGCCATCTTCGTCGCCATCTTCATCGCCATCTTCGTCGCCATCTTCGTCGCCATCTTCATCGCCATCTTCATCGCCATCTTCGTCTTCTTGAGAATCTGGATCGTCATCATCGTCAATGCCATCACTGTCATCGTCGTCATCCAGTTGATCTTCAATGTTGTCACCGTCATCGTCTGAGTCTTCATCATTAGACTGGTTGTCACCATCCATATCATCGTCCTCTGAATTGGCGACATTGTCTCCATCGATGTCATCATCAATGTTGTTATTCATTCCATCGTCGTCCATATCGCTATCCTCGGCATTGGGTGTGCCATCACCATCAATGTCGGGGTCATCGGCATTCTTGATATTGTCACCATCAATATCATCATCCCAGGCATTTGGAATTCCATCGCCATCATTATCCGCCGTTGAGGGCAGAATGTGTGTCAGGCTGAGGGTGAGGGCTGTAAAAGTTGTCAAAACGGCTGATCGAATCACGTTTCCACCGACCTGGGACTGGTGCGCAATTTGGTTGAGTGAGGTTCCAGTTACGATTTGCGAGACCACCTGGTCAAGGCTTTGCTGAGTTGCATGAGCGACAACGGCGGCCTTGGCGAGTTTGCCCAGAGGTATTGATGCTGCATACTTTTCAAGTTCATTGATTGAGAATCCACTGTGGGTTGCCAAAACGTGCAGCGTTACTTGACGAGCTTTGGCATTTGGGTGATTTGAGGTGTGATCGGCCAGGCGCTCAAGTTTGTTCGCTGTCCGGCTCACTGATTTATTTGGAGATTTGGCAAAAGCTGAGTGATATGGGGTTTTAAAAAACGCACAAGATAAAATCAATGCGCTCAAGAGAAAGAATCGGATGCCTTTGTTGACCCTACGGGAAACAGGAGATGGGGTGGTGTTTGATTGTGCAAGCTGAGTCATAGGTGTTGAAACTCCAAAAGTAATAAATAGTTTAAATCGGTGGGTTCAGTGGTGATCCTCACCTCAGGGGTGGGATATCAGACACCACTGCAGGTAGTTAGGGATAGTTCAGATTTGATTGGGAGTTCGTTAAGTAGGATGACAATACTGGAAGCCAGTTAAATACAACATAAATTCAAAGACAGGTCTAAAGTTTCTCTTCGGAAACTTAGAGGTTTCAACAGGAGTTTTCTTTTCGGCTTCAAATCACTACACTAGCGCCTCAAATAAAGGGATGTGGGATGAAACCAAAGGATGAGGGATGAGGGATGAAGCAAGGGATGAGGGATGAAGGATGAAGGATGAAATAAAACCAATTCTTCAACCTGTTTTCTTCAGCCCCAAGCCCGAAGTTTTCAGCCCGCAGTCTTCAGCCCCAGGCCCGAAGTTTTTAGCCCGCAGTTTTTTCTTTCCAAATTGAGGTTCACCCATGTTGATCTATAACCAGTCCCTGGCCTTGCTGACCGACCTGTATCAACTCACGATGGCCTATGGCTATTGGAAATCCGGGATCGGTCAGAAAGAAGCCACCTTTCATCTGTTTTTCCGCAAAAACCCATTTAATGGCGGCTACTGTGTGGCTGCCGGCCTGGCACACGTGATTACCCTCCTCCAGCATTTCAAATTTGATGCTTCAGACGTGGAATACCTGGCGTCGTTGATTGGACGAGACGGAAATCCGTTGTTTGAAGACAAGTTTCTGCAGTATTTGCAGGAAATGTCCTTTTCATGTGACCTGGATGCCGTGCCTGAAGGCACGATTGTGTTTCCTTCTGAACCACTCATCCGGATTCAAGGCGATATCATCCAGACCCAGATTCTGGAAACGGCGTTGTTAAATATCGTCAATTTCCAATCGTTGATTGCCACCAAGGCCGCGCGGGTATGCATGGCCGCTGAAGGTGAACCGGTGCTCGAATTTGGCGTTCGGCGGGCTCAGGGAATTGACGGTGGACTGGCCGCCAGTCGGGCTGCGTACATCGGCGGGTGCGCGGCGACTTCAAATGTGCTGGCTGGGAAAGTGTATGGAATTCCGGTCAAGGGCACCCATGCCCATAGCTGGGTGATGTGCTTTGATGATGAACTGGAAGCCTTTCAAACCTATGCCAAAGCCATGCCCAATAATTGCGTGTTTCTGGTTGATACCTATGACACGCTCGAAGGTGTCAAAAAAGCCATCGAAGTTGGGAAATGGTTGCGCGGCGAAGGCCATGAAATGATTGGCATCCGATTGGATTCCGGTGACTTAGCGTATTTGAGCATCGAAGCCCGAAAGCTCCTGGATGAAGCCGGGTTCCCCCACGCCACGATTGTGGCCAGCAATGACCTCGACGAAACCATCATCAACAGTCTCAAGCAGCAAGGCGCCCAAATTGGAATGTGGGGCGTCGGGACAAAGCTCATTACCGCTTATGATCAGCCCGCCCTGGGCGGAGTCTATAAGCTGTCGTGTATTCGGGACCGCGACGGCGAATGGCATCACCGGGTCAAACTTTCCGAGCAGGCCATTAAGATTTCAAACCCTGGAATCCAACAGGTTCGACGCTACTTTCACAACGGTGAAAGTGTGGCTGATGTCATTTATGACGTAAGTACTGATTTATCAGGCGGATGTGTGATGGTTGATCCAATGGATATGACCCGCCAGAAACGACTGACGGCTGGAACCCCATTTGAAGACCTCCTGGTTCCCGTTTTCCGGAAGGGAAGCTGTGTGTATGAAAACCCGCCGATTGCTGAAATCCGCACCCAAACACACCAGAACCTGGAGAAGTTCCATTCGGGCGTCAAGCGGTTTGTCAATCCACACCAGTACCCGGTCGGACTTGAAAAATCACTCCACGCCCTCAAGACCGATCTGGTGTTGAAGGCTCGCGGAGTCAAGAGCTAGAGAATTGAGAATGAAGAATTGAGAATGAAGAAAACATCGGGTTCAGGGTTTTCAAAACCAAAAACCAGCTTCATTCTTCATTCTTCATTCTTCCATTCTTCATTCAATGGAAAGCTTATGTCGTCACCATATTTGATTTTCAGCACCCAATCCTATACCTACCTGCGGGAAGCCATTTGCGCGCTTGGGCATTTTGAACCGGGGCTGATTGACCGCACAGTGTTTCCTGACGGTGAGCGATACCAGCGCATTTTGACACCCGTGAAAGGGCGAAATGTCATTTTTATTGGGGGAACCATCAGTGATTCCGACACGCTCGAACTCTATGATGCTGCCTGTGCTGCCGCCAAACACGAAGCCGAAACCTTGACCCTGATCATTCCTTATTTTGGATATTCGACGATGGAGCGTGCCGTGAAGTCTGGCGAGGTCGTCACCGCCAAAACCCGCGCGCGGCTCATCTCAGTGATTCCGGAAGCCCGCGATGGGAATCGGGTGGTTTTGCTTGACCTCCATGTTTCAGGGATTACTCATTACTTTGAAGGCAATATCCGCCCGGTACATTTGTACGGCAAACAGGTTGTGCTCCAGGCGATTCGAGAACTGGTGGATGGTGAATTTGTCCTGGCCTGCACTGATGCTGGCCGGGCGAAGTGGGTCGAATCGCTGGCCAATGAAATCGGCGTCAAACCCTCATTTGTCTTCAAGCGGCGCATTGATGGTGAAACCACATCAGTTTCCGCCGTGAGTGCTCAGGTTGAAAATCAACAGGTGGTGATTTATGACGATATGATTCGGACGGGAAGTTCGTTGTTGAATGCTGCCCGCGCCTACCGGGATGCTGGTGCAAAATCCATTTCGGTTGTGACGACTCACGGCGTGTTGCCAGGGAGTTCTTTAGAAAAACTCCGGGCCAGTGGACTTATCAAGCGAGTTATGTGTACTGATTCGCACCCCAGGGCACTGGAACTGCAAGGTGATTTTCTCGGCGTCAAATCCATTGCCGGATTGCTCGCCGATTTTTTGACAGAAAGTTCAATTTAGGGTTCAGGGTTCAGGGAAAGGAAAGTCAAAAGGACGAAAAGGACATAAAGGACGAAAAGGACATAAATTCGAAGACCCTGAACCCTGAACCCTGAACCCTGAACCCTGAACCCTGAACCCTGAACCCTGAACCCTGAACCCTGAACCCTGAACCCTGAACCCTGAACCCTGAACCCTGTCAAACACCACTTGCCTGGCGGTCCAATACCGAACACATTCTGAAAGCTATTGAATTGGGACGACAGCAGGGAGTTTCGGTTCTGTGTTTACCTGAACTGTGCATCACCGGCTATGGGTGCGAAGATGCCTTTCATTCGCCGGCGGTGGTTGAAATGGCGCAACGAATCCTGGTTGATGACATTTTACCTGCCACTGACGGGATGCTGGTTTCAATCGGGTTGCCGGTTGTGCTGCAAAACGGCATTTTTAACACCCACTGTCTGGTTGTAAACCGGCACATTCTGGGATTTGTCGCCAAACAGCATCTGGCCGGAGATGGGATCCACTACGAACCACGCTGGTTCAAACCCTGGCCGGCAGACGTGGCCTGCGAAATTCAGTTTATTGATGGTAAACAGTATCCAATTGGGGACATTTTCTTTGACGTCTCGGGAGTCAAAATTGGGTACGAGATCTGTGAAGATGCCTGGGTCGCACGCCGTCCGGGCGGGGATTTAGCGCTCAAAGGAATTGATATCATTCTCAATCCAAGCGCCAGCCACTTTGCGTTTGCCAAACACGCCATCCGCGAACGGTTTGTGGTTGAAGGCTCACGGGCGTTTGGGGTGACCTATGTTCATACCAACTTGCTCGGGTGTGAGTCGGGCCGGGCGCTCTTTGATGGCGGAGTCCTGATTGCTTCAGAAGGAAAAGTCATTACCCGAGGGAAGCGGCTGTCATTTGAAGATGTCTGTGTGACGGCCACCACCGTTGATGTGGCCAATACCCGGATGTCACAGTCCCGCATCGCCAGTTTTCAACCGGATCTTAAAAATGCCATGGTGGGATGTATTTCCGGCACCTTTGATTTTCCAGAAGTTTCGCTGGATTTACTCGGCCACGCTGAAACAGTTGAACCCTGGGAAACATCGCCTGACCTGAAAAAAGAAGAGTTTACCCGGGCTCTGACCCTTGGGTTGTTTGACTACATGCGGAAAAGCCGCTCCAACGGGTTTGTGATTTCACTCAGCGGTGGGGCTGATTCGTGTGCTTCGGCCTGTCTGGTTCGACTGATGATCGAGCGTGGCCTGGCGGAACTCGGTGGTGCCCGGTTTTTAGAAAAAATTTCATATTTGGCTGCGCTCACGCCTGAGATGACGGTTGAGCAACTCTCGCAGACACTGCTGACCTGTGTGTATCAGGCGACTGAAAACAGCGGTGAGACGACCCGTACCGCCGCCCGCAAAGTGGCTGAAGCCGTTGGGGCTGAGTATTTTGAATTCAACATCAATCCCCTGGTCGAGCACTATGTCGGGATGGTTTCGGAAAGTCTGGGACGGTCCCTCACCTGGGCCACGGATGATCTGGCCTTGCAAAATGTTCAGGCTCGGGTTCGAGCGCCGGGAGTCTGGCTGCTCGCCAATGTCAAACGAGCGCTCCTGCTCACCACCAGCAACCGCAGTGAAGCCGCTGTCGGCTATGCCACCATGGATGGCGATACCTGTGGCGGACTTTCTCCGATTGGGGGTATTGACAAAGCTTTTTTGCGTGAGTGGTTGCGATGGATGGAAACAACTGGTCCGAATGGATTTGCGGCTGTCCCGGCGCTTTCCTACGTCAACAACCAGCAACCCACCGCCGAACTCAAACCCCAGGAGTTTGGTCAAACTGACGAAGCTGACCTGATGCCCTACCCGGTGCTGGATGCCATCGAAAAGGCCGCTATTCGAGACAAACGCGACCCAAAAGATGTCTATCGGCTGATCAAACATACCTTTGGCAGTGTCTATCCAGCCACGTCACTCAAAAGCTGGGTGATGAAGTTTTTCCAACTGTGGAGCATCAATCAATGGAAACGCGAGCGATATGCCCCGTCATTTCACCTGGATGACGAAAATCTGGATCCAAAAACCTGGTGCCGGTTCCCAATTCTCTCCGGAAATTTCGAGCGTGAGCTTGAACAGTTAAAATCAGTTGAATAAGGTGTATCTGAATGTTGAAATCTTAGGTTCCAACTGATTTTGAGGTTTTACTTTCAACTTTATCGGGAGAACTGCATCACGTGGCCCAACCATCAATCAATCCCAATGACTGGGTGATGACCCAGGAAGCCTTTGACACCTTGCTTCGGTGGCTCCATGCTGACCGCGAGCAGGCAGGTCAGGTGTATGAAAAGGCCAGGGTGCGATTGATGAAATATTTTGAAGCCCAGGGATGTCCTTATTTTGCGGAATACGCCGACGACACTTTTCATCGAGCTGCCCGCAAACTGGCCGAGGGGTCTGAAATTCAAGCGAGCGAGCCCATTGTGTATCTCTATGGGATTGCCCGTAATATTTTGCGCGAACACTGGCGCCATCAGGAGAAAGCGCCCTCCGCCATAGATTCGCTCCCGGTATCTTCCCATCCAATCTCGACACCGGATGAAGTTGAGCGTCAAATGAATGATCGAATTCAGCATGAGCACGCCCTGGATTGCCTTGAAGAATGCCTGGAAGGACTCACTGCCGAAAGTCGCGACTTGTTTGTCACCTATCATCAGGGAAAAGAGCGTGAGCGAATCGAGAACCGGACCCGGCTTGCCTCGCAGCTTGGGATTCCGCTCAATGCGTTGCGCATTCGGGCGCACCGCCTCCGCGAAAAACTGGAAAAGTGCGTCGAAGACTGCCTTGACCGGAAAAATAAAAAGGCAAAATAACGGTATACCATGTCACTATGGTGACATAACAAAACGATGTTCTGCTCAGGTGAATTGATCGAACGTGTTTGGTCTTCGGCCTGAGAGAAAAAATTGAAAAACCGAGCCGTTGCAATATCCGATTGCGCCAAAAGAAACACTCTCTGAAATATCTCATCTACCAAAAGCACGGCGCGCTGGTTAACCCATTTATATAGCGAGACTTGATAGTTTTTCAAAAGAATTTCTTTGACAGCTTCGAAAAGCTGGTTATTCTTTCTCCTGGTCGCCTCATTTTACTTATTGGTCATGCCGACTGGTTTTCCGCAGAAACCAGCACTTCGGTTACAGCTCGGTCTGTTTTTCCACAGGATTGAGCTTTGAGTTTACTTTCGCATTTTTCATTCGAGATACCTGAATAATATTGAATCCGGAGCCAGTTCATCATGATCAGGGTTTTGATTGTCGAAGACTCACCCATCATTGTGGAATTTCTGCAATCCATCCTCACTTCCGACCCTGGAATTGAAGTTGTTGGAGCTGTTCGCACTGGTGAAGCCGCACTCGAAGCCGTCAAACGCTATCGCCCGGATGTGATCACAATGGATATCCATATGCCGGGCATGAACGGATTTGAGGCCACCCGGCAGATTATGGAGACAGTGCCGACACCAATCATCATTGTGAGCGGGAACGTCACTCCGGAGGAAAGCGCGGTGACGTTTCAGGCGTTGGAAGCTGGTGCCTTGATGGTTCTCCCGCGTCCATCCGGCATTGGTCATTCGGACCACGAACTCACGGCTCAAAAACTGGTCCAAAGCGTGAAATTGATGTCCGAAGTCAAAGTGGTTCGCCGATGGCCCCGGTCTGGACGGAAAAAAGTAACTGAGATTCGCTCCATTGAACTGGAGCGAAAGCCAGAGGAGCCAATCCGATTGGTGGCCATTGGTGCCTCCACCGGAGGACCACAAGCATTACAAATCATTTTACAGGGACTGCCGTCAAATTTTTCGGCCCCAGTGGTCATCGTTCAACATATGGCCACTGGCTTTATTCAAAGTTTTGCGGAATGGCTGGGTCAATCCTGCGCCTTGCCGGTTCAAATTGCGGTCCACGAAAAATTGCTCCAACCTGGCCGGGTCTATATTGCTCCAGATGGGTATCAAGTCGAGATGGAGCCTGGTGACCGACTCGGACTCAGGGCCTGTAGTGCCGAAACACATCATTGTCCTTCGGTTTCGGTTTTTTTTCGGTCGGTGGCCAAAGTGAACGGACGGCAGGTCGTCGGAATATTGCTCTCGGGGATGGGAGCTGATGGCGCGGCTGAACTCAAATTACTGCGCGAAAGAGGGGCCATTACTATTGTTCAGGATGAAAAAAGCTCGGTTGTCTTTGGAATGCCGGGAAAGGCGGTAAGCCTTGGGGCTGCTCAATATGTGCTCAATCCCGGCCAGATTGCTCAATATTTAAAAGAACTCAATTCAGGCAACCCCAATCCCTGTTTCTCGGAAGGATAGTTCTATGTTTGAAAAACGGGCCAAAAAAGATCAAAAAATACTGGTTGTGGAGGATAGCCTGACCCAGGCGCAAAAGCTGGTTGGGTTTCTCGAAGACCAGGGGTTTCAATGCCTTCTGGCCAGAACCGGCGCTGATGGGTTAACGGCCATGAGGGAAAATGACCCGACTCTGGTGGTCAGTGATGTCCTGATGCCTGAAATGAATGGGTATGACTTTTGTCGAGCGGCGAAAAGCGACGAAACGCTGAAAGAGATTCCGATTATTTTATTAACTTCTTTATCTGATACCACGGATATTTTGCGTGGCCTTGAATGCGGTGCTGACAACTTTATTACCAAGCCTTATAACGAAGATTATTTATTAACCCGTATCGAATACATCCTCACCAATCGGGAATTGCGGAAACGCAATCGGCTTCAGATGGGGGTGGAAATCGAATTTGCCGGAAAAATCCACTTCATTACTTCCGAACGCCAGCAAATCCTGGATTTACTGATTTCAACCTACGAACAGGCGGTTCACATCAACGACAAGTTGAAACGCCGGGAAGAAGAGTTAGAGACCTCGGTTCTCCATTTAGCGACACTCAACGCGATTGGCAACACCCTCAATCAATCGCTGGACCTGGATGAAATTTTAGAAGTTGCCCTTGAGAAGTTAATTGAAATTCTGCTGATTGATGGGGCTGGAATTTTTCTTCGGGAAGGTGAGACGCTGGTCTTAAAGGCAAACCGTGAATTGCCTGTCGAACTCCTGAACCCAAAACTGGTGCACCAGTTCCTTCAGTCACCGGGAATGAAGCCAGGGAATTCAGGTGCCGAATCCGCTGAGCCCGTGCCTGGTGCCTTCCCCTGGTTCAAGATCCACTCCATTTTCCCTTCGAATTCCCAGTTTTTTATGGGAATCCCGCTCCGGGCAAAGCAGGAAATCATTGGGTTCATTGTGCTGTATATGCTTCGATCTCAACAGTTTAACCAGGCTGAGATTGAATGGATCCAAAGCATTGGCAATCAGATTGCCGCTGCCACCGAAAATGCACGGCTCTATGAGTTGATGAAATCCAAACGGATCCAGGAACAGGCGATGTTGTTTGCCCTTTCCCAGCAGTTATTGACGACGATGGACCTCGATGAAATTTTGGCCCAAACCGCTCAGACGGCTCGGGATCTGGTTCAGGCAGATTTAGCTGGTATTTTCCTGGCTGATGTACGAGGACAGGTTCTGACCCTGGCCAGTTGTGTGGGAAGCCAGTGCTCGCTTTTCAAAGAGTTTCAAGTGAGCAATACCGATGAGACCGTGTTTGGCTCTGTATTTCGAACGAAAGTACCTGTGATTGTACTGGAGGTGGATACCGAAGATGGAACGGCTCCACCCTTTTTGGCCGAAACCGGGTTTGTCTCGGCGGCATTTATTCCGGTTATCTCAGGTGGCGACGTTTTGGGTGTGTTGATGGTTGGAACCACCCAAATTCATCAATTTGGCGAAGGTGACCTGCGATTGCTGGCACTGGTGGCCAATCAATGCGCCGCGGCGCTCAGCAATGTCCGGTTATATCAGTCCACCCAGGATCGTGCCTCAAAGTTAGAGCAACTCAGCCATTTGACGGCTGATATTTCAGCGCAGCACGAAACATATCGAATTTTACAAACGGCGGTTAAAGGACTCATGGAGTTGTTGGAAGTTCCAGATGGAGGGTATTTCGCGTTTCACCCACACCTTCAAACCTTAACCCTGGACGTCAACCTGAGCACGATTGGTCACTACCCCACATTGGTCCAGGTAGAGCAAGGTCTGGTTGGAAGAGTCGTGGAAACAGGCGAGGCCATGGTGATCGAAGATTATTCCCAATGGGAACACCGACTCGAACCACTTGCCCAGGATCAGGTATCCATTATGGCGATTCCCGTCAAGTTTGCCGGTACGTTGATGGGAGTCTTGTTTGCCACAGACAAGGCGGCGGCGGGTCGGTTTACGTCCAATGATCTTCATTTAGGAAGACTGCTGGGAAACCAGGTTGGGATTGCGCTGCAAAATAGCCAGGCCGAACGAGCACTCCGCGAAAGCGAGGAAAAATACCGACTTCTGTTTGAAGCCAGCCCACAGGCCATGTGGGTGCAGGATTTAACGACGCACCGGTTTCTGGCGGTCAATGACACCGCGATTTCCCGGTATGGATATTCACGCGAAGAATTTCTCACCATGACGATGAGCGACCTTTCTTACCCGGAGGGAGCTCAGGCGGGTGACATCCCAGATCAGTCCGATGCACCGGCGCCATCCGAACCACACCTCTCAGGTACTGGAAAGCATTACACCAAAAACGGATCCGTCATTTGGGGAGACGTTGTCTCACACGTGATTGAGTTTAGCCAGCAACCCGCCAGATTGATCGTGGCCACCGATATTTCCGAGCGCAAAATCCTGGAAGAACAATTGCGCCATGCTCAAAAAATGGAATCAATTGGAACGCTGGCCGGCGGCATTGCCCATGACTTTAACAATATTTTGACCGCCATTATGGGGTTCAACGATCTGGCCATCCGCACCGTGCCCCCGGCCAGTCCAGTGAAGAATTATCTCCGTGAAGTCGCCAATGCGGCTGACCGGGCTTCGATGTTGACCCGTCAGCTCCTGACGTTTGCCCGAAAACAGATCCTTGAGGCAAAACACTTTAATCTCAATGAGGTGATATCAAACCTTGAAAAATTTCTGGGGCGGGTCATTGGAGAGCAAATTGAGTTGAGGTTCCTGAAATCCGACCATCTGTGGGTGATTCATGCCGATATTTCACAAGTTGAGCAGATTTTGATGAATTTGTGTATTAATGCCCGCGACGCCATGCCCAATGGTGGAGTGCTCCTGATTGAGACGTGCAACATCAGCCTTGACGAAGCCTATTGCCGGTTTCATACCTTTGCCAAACCAGGGGACTATGTCTTGCTGTCAGTAAGGGATACCGGCAGCGGAATGGACCGGGCCACCCAGGAACGAATCTTTGAACCATTTTTTACCACCAAGGAAGCTGGCAAGGGCACCGGGTTAGGACTGGCGATGGTGTACGGGATCGTCAGTCAGCACAATGGCTTTATCAATGTCTATAGTGAGTTGGACCATGGGACAATCTTCCGGGTTTATCTTCCAGCCGTCGTTACCGCCGGCGAGGTCGTGACCAAAGTGGTGAATGAGGAACCATTCTCTGGAAGCGGCACCATTTTGCTGGTTGAAGACGAGTCAATTGTTCGGGACCTGGTGACGGCGGTCCTGGAACCGGAAGGCTATACCGTTCTCCAGGCCGTCAATGGTTTGGAGGCAATTCAATTGTTTGAGCACCATGACGGGAAAGTTGATTTGATCATTTCAGACATGGTTATGCCCGGAATGAGTGGCAAACAGTTGTTTGAGACCCTCACCCGGCGTGACCCAAATTTGAAATTTATTTTAATGACCGGGTACAGCGCAGAGGCGATTGAGGGCCAGATTGAGGGAAGAGTAAAGCCAGGGATGCTCCATAAACCCTTTTCACCGCTTGATCTGTTTCGAAAGATCAAAGAAGTGTTGGGGACCTCGAATGGCTAACGCTTGAGTTCCAATACCTGAAGCCCAACGAAACAACTATCTGGCCTTTGCGCCAGCACACTTCACAGGACATACGGACCAGGATAAGGAAGTTTAAGCCTGTGTGAGACAAGGAGATAGGGAGACACGGAGACACTTCACCAGATTTGTCAGGTTGAATCAGTTCCGATTGAGAGTGGGGAAGGCGACCAGTTGTTTTTTCTCCTTGTCCCCTTTGTCCCCTTGCCCAGATCGGGCTCTGTTTCCTTATCCTGGCGCTTATGACTTCACAGGAGGACCCACCGGCAATGACTCAGCCAATCCACCTGATGGTTTTCACACTTGATGAGCAACTCTATGCCCTTTCGATTACCGGTGTCGAACGGGTGATTCGGGCAGTTGAAATCACTCCCATGCCCAAGATGCCTGACATTGTGCTGGGGGTGATTAACAACCAGGGTCAGCTTGTGCCGGTGATCAACATTCGAAAACGCTTTCAGTTACCCACACGGGAAATCGTCCCTTCCAATCATTTCATTCTTGCCCGAACCTCGCGACGATCTGTCGCTCTGGTCGTGGATACCATTCTCAATGTGCTCGAATGCCAGATGGAGGAAATTGTGGCCGTTGATACAATTTTGCCAGTTGCGGAATACATTCAGGGTATCGCCAAACTTCACGAGGGAATGATCTTCATTCATGACCTGGATACTTTTCTTTCACTTGATGAAGAGCAAGCGATTCAACAGGCGACGGGATGACACGGGGACAAGGTGACAGGGTGACAAGGCATAAGCGCCAGGATGAGGATTTGAGGCCCGCAGGGTCGTCGTGTAATAGCCGTGGTGCGCAGCCCACGGTCTTATCCAATGACAAGGTGACAGTGTGACAGGGGGACAAGGGGACAGGGTGACAAGGTGAGTTCTTTCATCCCTCGTCCCTTCCAAAACCCGGAACCCAGGACTTTACTATGCTATCAGAATCAACCCTTTCCCAATTTCGTGAGCTGGTGGCGGGTCATTTGGGATTGAATTTCCCAAAGGAGCGTCAGTCTGATCTCGAATACCGTTTGAGTCGGGTTGCTTCGACCTTTGATTTTGCTGATCCGGAAGCCTGTGTGAAGTGGTTGCTGGCAGCCCCGCTGACCCAAAAACAAATCGAGATTTTAGCCCACCATCTGACGGTTGGAGAAACCTATTTTTTTCGCGAAAAGAACACTTTCGAAGCGCTTCGATTGGAAATCCTACCGGCCTTGATCCGTGTCTGGAAGGAAACTGGAATCCCGCCAACAATTTGGAGTGCCGGGTGTTGTACTGGCGAAGAGCCGTATTCAATTGCCATTTTGCTTCATGAATTATGTCCTGACATGTCTGGGCTATCGGTTCGAATTCTGGCAACTGATATTAATTCGACATTTCTTCACAAAGCGGAAACCGGCAGGTATAGCGAATGGTCGTTTCGAGACACCCCAGCCTGGATCAAGGCCCGGTATTTCAGGACTACAAGCCAGCCTGGGCACTATGAAATTTTGCCTTCCATCAAAAAGCTGGTTACGTTCACGTACTCAAACCTGGCCAACCCCGATTCTTTCCCTCGGTTCCCCGCCAACTCAGTCAATCTGATTTTGTGTCGGAATGTCTTGATGTACTTTGACTGTGAGGCGGCTTACCGGGTGGTTCGGTTTTTCCATCATGTTCTGGCGGATGATGGCTGGTTTCTGGTCAGTCCAAGCGAGCTTTCCCAGGTTTTATTTGCTTCTTTTCAATCCACGACAGTTCTTGGGATGATGTGTTACACCAAAAACTGCCCACTCCTTCAGTCAATTGAATCAACCTGGGCTCAGTCAGAGTTCCTGGCGGATGAGATGGCGCCGGCGGAAGGGCATCAGCATCACGATGAAAGGGAAATCATTGAGCAAGACTGGGAGGTCAGGAGACCAGGGGACAAGGAGACCAGGGGACAGGGGGGTTTTGAGACAGTGAGCGAGATGGCCTCCGAACTGGAAGTTCAACCAGCTTCCAATTCCCCAGAAATTTTGTATGACACGGCGGTTCAGTTGTATGCTGCCCAACAGTATGAGCCAGCCATTGAGACACTGCTCAATCTCCTGGCAGTGGACCCGACCAATGTCCAGGCAATGACCTTGAAGGCACGAATCCATGCCAACCAAGGCAAGTATGAGCTGGCGCTTACCTGGTGCCGGATGGCGATTGACACCGATAAGCTCAACACCCCGGCCTATTATCTGCTGGCAACCATTCATCAGGAGCAAAACCACATTGAAGCTGCCGTCACCGCCTTGAAGCAGGCAATGTACATTGAACCGGAGTATGTTCCAGCTCATTTTGCCCTTGGAGTGATTGCATTGGGGCAGGGCCGGCGCCAGGAGTCAGAGAAACAATTGATGATCGCGCTTTCTCTGTTAAAGGCGTATGACCCACAAGCCACCATTCCGGAATCAGAAGGAATGATTGCGGGACAACTGGCGACCACAATTCAGGCGATGTTGGGGCAATCAGGATAAGGAGGTGATCCCGGTATGGCGGAAGCAGAGCGAATCACGCCAATTGATTGGGACAATATTTACCACCGTTTAAAAACAACCCAGGCTGCCGGTGAGCAGGCAGGCCCCGAAGAGACCCGGCGGATTCTGCGCGCCAGAGCCCGACAGTTGGCCCTGGAACCACGGGAAACAACCAGTGATTTTCCCTGTGTGGCGGTGGTTGAATTTTGGTTGGCCTCTGAAATCTATTGCGTTGAACTGAGTGCGGTTCGGGAAATATTTCCGTTAAGGGAATTGACTCCCGTCCCCTGCACTCCACCTTTTGTGCTCGGGCTCATCAACATTCGGGGCCAGCTTCTTTCAGTAATTGATATCAAGAAATTCTTTCAGCTTCCTGAAAAAGGTCTAACTGAACTCAACAAAGTGATTGTTGTTTCAATCGAGGGGTTTGAAATTGGCCTCCTGGCGGATGCGGTGCTCGGAGTCAAAGCCATTCCTCTTTCCGAAATCCAACCCTCAGTTCATTTGTTTACCGGCGTGCAGGCTGAATATCTCAAAGGCGTGACTGGCGAGCGAGCGATTCTGCTTGATATTCAGCGGCTGGTGATGGACAGGCAACTCATTATTTCAGAACAGGTTGATGGGTAAATGAATAAGGAGAAACATCTATGAACTGGTTTCTCAATCTGACAATTCGAACAAAACTCCTGTTGTGCTTTGGCGTCTTGATTTTGTTGCTGGGAGCTGCGATTACGACCGCTTACACGAATTTGAAAGCACTTCAGGAAGCACAAAAAAAACTCTTTGAAAAAGATTTCCTCGGAACGATCTTTTTATATGAATTGCGATCTGATCTATCCGCCCAGCGGTTTCAGGGATTGGAAATGACGCTCTCTTCCCGGCAAATCGAACAGGAAACACTGGAGCGGGACATTCGGGGCCGTGCCCAACGCGTTGACGAGACACTGGCTTTGCTGTTCACCCAGAATCGTGACGATTTGAAGTTCATTTCTGAACTTCAAGACCTGAAAACGACATTAAGCGAGTTTCGCCAGACACGGGAAACAGTGATTTCTCTGGTTGCCGCAGGGAAGCTGGAGGAAGCCCGACAATTGACCATTGGCGGTCAAAAAAGCCGGTTTGACAAAATCCAGACAATTGCCCTGGAACTGGAAAAAGACAGCAAAGACCGAATCAATACCGCCATGGCTCGATCTGATCAACGCATCCAGGACACCAATCGCCTGCTGCTCATAATCGGCGTGATTGAGATTGGGTTGGCGTTGATTATGATCATTCTCCTCAATCAGACCATGGCCATTCCGCTCAGGCAAATCTCAGTTTTGGCGGAGCAGATTGCCCAGGGTGATTTGACCGCCACGGGGCTTCCCGCCAATCGAGCCGATGAAGTTGGGATTTTGACAAAAACATTTCAAACCATGACCGACAGGCTTCGGCAACTTACGCTGGAGCTTCAGGAAGGAATCAATGTCCTGGCAACGTCGGCCAGTGAAATTTTGGCGACCACCACCCAAATCAGTGTCGGTGCGGCTGAAACAGCCACGGCGGTCACGGAAACCACAACCACAGTGGAAGAAGTCAAGCAAACCGCACTGGTGACCGCCCAGAAAGCCAAACTTGTATCTGACAACGCCCAGAAGACAATCCAGGTATCTCAAAATGGAAAAAAATCCATTGAACAATCACTGGAGGGAATGCACCGCATCCAGAATCAAATGGAGGCGATTGTCACCAGCATTGTCCGGCTCAGCGAGCAAAATCAAGCAATCAGTGAAATTATTGTGTCGGTAAACGATCTGGCTGAACAATCCAACCTGCTGGCGGTCAATGCTGCCATCGAAGCCGCCAAGGCCGGTGAATATGGCAAAGGGTTTACGGTGGTGGCTCAGGAAATCAAGACTCTGGCCGAACAATCGAAACAGGCTACCACTCAAGTTCGAACCATTTTGGCTGATATTCAAAAAGCGATGAACGCGGCCACCCTGGCGACGGAACAAGGGAGTAAAGCTGTCGAAGCTGGGGTAAAACAGTCAGTCACCGCCGGGGAATCCATCCGGATGCTGGCTGAATCCATTTCCGAAGCGGCTCAGTCAGCAACCCAGATTGCGGCCTCTAGTCAACAACAACTTGTTGGGATGGATCAGGTGGTTCAGGCAATGGACAATATCAAGCAAGTCACAACCCAAAACGTGGCCGGCACCAAACAAACCGAGCTGGCAGCTAATAACCTGTATGAACTTGGACAATCTTTGAAACGACTTGCTGACCGCTATCAGGCATGAGGCCGGTGACCACATCGGGTCTTGAAACGGAGCCGGCGGTCTATTGGTCCAAGGTGGTGGCTAGAAACGAGTCAAACTTCCAATTCTCAAGGATTTTAACCAATACCATTTAGGGCTGAGAGTATCGGGCCAGAGGCTGAGGAAAATACAATTTTGTCAACAATTGAGCCTCTTGCTTATCCGACAGGGTCATTCAAAAATGGTATCCAGTCGTCCAAAGGAAAACCAGTATGCAAGTTTACCTGACCATTGGGAAAAAGATTTTCGGCGGAGTTACCTTATTGGTGTGTTTCACCCTCCTGGTTTCTGGCACCAGTTTATACATTCTCAAAGTAACGCGTGATTCCTATACCCAATTGATTGAAGTCAACCAGCGGCTGGTGCTTGAGGCAACCAGACTCCGGGTGGCCGTGTTGAAGAAAAGCGAAGGGTATCGGGGCTTTTTGCTGTATGGGCAGGAAGTCCAGATTGAAGGCTGGTTAGATGGCGCCAGGGAATTTCGAGCCATCTGCGATGAAATGGATAGACTGGTTTCAACACCCCAGGAACGCCAGATGATTGATGAAATAACAGGTCTGGAAAAGCAACTGGCTGAGAAACAACAGCAGGTGATTGACCTGCGCCGGAAGGGAGCCATTCAGGATATTTTGGATGAAGCGGCGCTGGTTCGTCCTTTTCGAGTCGAGCTGTTTGAAAAAGTTGATAAATTTATAGATCTTCAAAACCAGATTCGCAGCGAGGCTCGTGACCGGGTCTCAACTCAAATCAATTTGATTTCAATTGCCATGTACCTGATTTCAGGTGTGGCTTTGATTGCCGCGGCTGCTCTTTCCTGGTGGCTGACTGGTTCCATCACGCACCAGCTTCGGGAAAGTATTTTTCAATTGACTACCTCTTCAAATGAAATTGTGGCGACCACCGCCCAGGTGGCATCTGGCGCCGTTGAAACCGCGTCGGCCATCAACCAAACCACGGCCACGGTTGAAGAGGTCAAACAAACCGCCCATGTCGCGACCCAAAAGGCCAGAATTGTTTCCGAAAGTGCCCAGAAAGCTGCCCAGGTTTCACAAAAAGGGAAAGCGACGGTCACCGAAACCGTGAATGGAATGGAACGCATCAGGCTCCAAATGGAATCTATTGCGGCACATATCGTCAAATTGAATGAGCAGAACCAGTCAATTCGCGAAATCATTGCCTCCGTAAGCGACCTGGCCGAACAATCCAACCTGCTCGCGGTCAATGCCGCCATCGAAGCGGCCAAAGCCGGAGACCTCGGCAAAGGATTTGGAGTTGTGGCGCAAGAAGTCAGAAGTCTGGCTGAACAATCGAAACAGGCGACGATCCAAATTCGAACCATCCTCAATGACATTCAAAAAGCCATGACCCAGGCCGTGATGGCAACCGAGCAAGGCGCCAAAGTTGTCGAAATTGGGGTCAAGCTGTCACTGGAAGCCGGAGAGACCATTCGACTGTTGAGCGAGAGCATCGGTGAATCATCCCAGGCGGCGACTCAAATCGTCGCTTCCTGCCAGCAACAACTGGTTGGCATGGACCAGGTGGCATCCGCAATGGACAGTATTCGATTGGCAACTTCACAAAACATGGCTGGTACCAAACAAGCTGAACAGGCGGCGCATACTCTGAACCAGTTAGGCCAAAACTTGCGGGCATTGATTGAAAGCACCTGATGCCATTTAAGGTGACAAGGTGACAATGGGATTTTTTCATCCCTCATCCTTCATCCCTCATCCCTTGAAAGAACCCTGAACCCTCTCCCTAAGTCCAACCAGACATAAAATTTATGGGGAATAAAGACGAATTACTGAAAAAACTGCTGGCCACTTTTAAAATCGAGGCTGCCGAGCACCTCCAGGCCCTGTCATCAGGGCTTCTGCAGTTGGAAAAAGAAACCGGTTGGGATCAGAAAAAAAATCTGATCGAGGTATTGTTGCGCGAAGCTCACACCTTGAAAGGCGCTGCCCGTTCAGTCAACCTGCTAGAAATCGAGACCCTGTGCCATCGCCTGGAACATGTATTCACCACCTTAAAACGACAGGATCAAACCCTGACTCCTGAACTGACTGATTTGATGTATCAGGGAATTGAGTACCTCAATCAACTGCTCATGGCGATTGATTCACCACCGCCCGCACAGGAAAAATCAAAGATTGTACTTTTCACCCGGCGGCTGGAACGTGCTTTAAAGAATGAGTTAACGCCACCACCACCGAGTGCCATCCCGGAAGTTGAATCTCCAGCCCCGGTTGAGAAGCCCTTGAGCGTTGACAGTGTCCGCATTCCAGGTTCGAAGTTAAATTCCTTATTGTTGCAGGCCGAAGAGATGCTAGCCCTGAAATTGACGGCTGAACAGCGCGCTGTTGAAATCAACGGACTGTTGAGACAGCTTTCAACCTGGAGAAAGGAGTGGTCAAAGGTACACCCTGAATTTCAGAAGGGAAGGCATCTGGTTGATGACGCCAGCTCAAAATCCACCGGTATATCGGATTTTCTTGAGTGGAATCAACTGTATTTAAAGGCATTTGAGCATAATTTATTAGCACTGGCAAAAGCAGCGGAAAATGATCGCCGCCTGGTCGGCTCAATGGTTGATGCTCTGTTGGACGACGTAAAAAACGTCATTATGCTGCCGGTAACCACCCTGCTGGAAATTATTCCCAAGGTGGTTCGCGATCTTTCGCGAGATCAAAACAAGCTGGTGGAACTCAAGATAACGGGTGGTGAGATCGAAGTTGACCGCCGAATTCTGGAGGAAATGCGAGGACCGTTGATTCATCTGATTCGAAATTGTGTTGACCATGGGATTGAGCCTCCAGCCGAACGGGAACGACTCAAAAAGTCGCCCTCCGGCACCATCACCCTGAGTGTTTCTCGGAAAGAGGGCAGTAAATTGGAAATCCTGATTTCAGACGACGGAGCAGGCATTGACCTCGCCAAAGTCAAACAAAAAGCCATCCAGCTCAACCTGATTTCGGAATCAGAGGCTGAAAAACGGACCACTACCGATTGGCTTGCCTGTATTTTTCAATCCGGAATTTCAACCAGTCCGATCATTACCAGCATTTCCGGTCGCGGATTGGGGCTGGCGATTGTGAAAGAAAAAATCGAGCAGGTGGGCGGGAGCATCCGTGTTGAAACCAGCCTCCATCAGGGGACACAGTTCCAAATTCAGTTGCCGGTGTCCCTGGCGACCTTTCGCGGTATCCTGATTCGGGTTGAAGATCAGCAATTTATTGTCCCAACCCTGAATGTTGAGCAAGTGACCCGGATTCGTCGTGGCGAAATTCGAACGGTTGAAAATCGCGAAACCATCCAAATCAACGGGCATACTCTGGCGCTCGTCCGGCTCAGCGAGGTTCTGGAATTGCCACGGCGGAGTCCTCAACCCAAATCCTCGGAGTTTCTGATGATCCTGGTGCTTGGGACCGGTGATCAGCAGATTGCCTTTCAGGTTGATGAAGTATTGAGTGAGCAGGAAGTTCTGGTCAAAAGTATGGGCCGGCAACTTCTTCGAGTGCGCAATGTGGCTGGGGCCACGGTCCTTGGCTCAGGGCAGGTGGTGACTATTCTCAATGTTGGTGATTTAAAGAAATCGGCGCTGAAAGCGATTGCCACACCACATCGTCTCCCAGTTGAAAGCCGTGAAACTGCCTTAACCCAAAAATCAATTTTAGTGGTTGAAGATTCAATTACCGCCCGAACCCTGGTGAAAACGATTCTGGAGTCAGCCGGGTATCGGGTAAAAACTGCCGTGGATGGGGTTGATGCCCTGACCCTGCTGAAGACCGAGACGTTTCATCTGGTGGTTTCTGATATTGATATGCCACGGTTGAACGGCCTGGATCTGACGGCTCGCATCCGGGCCGATAAAAAACTCTCGGCACTCCCGGTCGTCCTGGTCACTGCCCTGGAAAAAAGAGAAGATCGTGAGCGGGGAATTGAAATCGGAGCCAATGCCTATATCGTCAAAAGCAGTTTTGATCAGACAAACCTGCTTGAAATCGTCCGCCAGCTCATTTGAACTAGAGCCTTCCAGAAAAAGGTTCAGAGTATCGTCTTTAGACGAGAGGGGTTCATCGTTGGTCCCATTCGTCAAGCCTCGCACCCATAAGCGCCAGGATAAGAAAATGAGAGGCTGGTTGAGACCAGGAGAAGAAGAGACGGGGAGACAGGGAGACAATTTCACGGAGTGTGTCGGCTTGAACGGACTCCGGTTGGGAGCCGCAGGAATGAGACTATTGAATGTGTCTCCTTGTCTCCTCCCTTGTCCAGATCGGACGTTGTTCCTTTATCCTGGCGCTTATGAGCCTCACGCCTGAAGGCGTTACTCTAAACTCATCCTATTCAATCGGGAGCTTTTCGCCCAGAACCGGCTTGGGCTGCAGCAGATGAATGTCACACCAGGCGCCGGTGGTGGCTAAAAATTCACGGAAAGACCACCACTTTTGAGACCGGGCAGGATACGGCTGCCGATCCGCCTGGACTCCAATGGCATCAATCCCAAGCGATGTGCAGAGATAGAGCGAGCGCTCCAGGTGGAAGGCTTGGGTCACCAAAATAGCTCGTTTCACGCAAAAGATTCGTGCGGCTCGAAAGGCGCTGTCATAGGTTCGGCGTCCAGCAAAATCAAGGACAAGGGCTTCATCTGGAACTCCGAGTTTGAGTGCCGTTTGCCGCATGACTTCGGGTTCATTGTAGTTGTGAAAGCGATTGTCACCAGTCAACAACAACTTGTGGGCTTTCCCGGCGTGGTACAAATCCGCCGCCGTCGCGACCCGATCATACAGGACCGGAGAGGGTTGTCCGTTGGGCCAGACGCCGGCGCCGAAGACAATCGCCACACGAGGTTCATCTTCGGTTGGAACAACGGCAATTTCACGATAGACCCGGCCTTCACAGGTCCGGTGAACATAGTACTTCAGTCCAATCGAAAACAAACCAAGTGAGCCAACCAGCAAAAAAAGAACCAGGACCAGTCGTTTGATTCGTCGTCGTTTGAATTGCGTTTGGCCTTTATCCTGCATAAAGCTCATTCGGGTTCCGCGCTTCCGCGCTTCCGCGCTTCCGGGTTTTCGATAAATCCCCACCTGCTAAAACAGGTGGATTGACGGCTCGCAACTCGCTATTTTGCTACTTCATTCTGCAAGTGGATTGACTCCTCGCTCCTCGCAACTCACGACTTGCTCTTACTCGCTACTCAGGGCCTTCTTTCAAAAGAAACTCCAGCGACTCAATATCAATCCGGTCGTCGTGGGTTTTATTGTGGTTTCGGATATGTCGAATCACCGACTGCATGGCGGCACTGAACTCAGAAAAGCTGACGTGCTTTTTGTTCATAAACATCACGGAAAAAATACCGGTGATTGTGTTGATTAAATTCTGATAGGAGCGAATCAAGCGATCATTTTTAGCGGTATCCGCAGCGGGTTTTTCCTTCTCGCTGCGTTCGCTGAGTTCGCGGGTCAGCTCTTCAACACGTTTGGTGAGTTGAGTAACTTCTTCAAGCAGGCCGGTGCGTTCGGCCAGGAGTTCGGAATAGGCCGCTTTGAATTTGCCAATCTCATTGACTTCAAGCTGCGCCGCTCGAATATCAATCACGCCTTTACGGGAAGCTGACGGAACGGCTTCTGTGGACTCACGCTGGATTTCGCTATGGGAACTGACAATCGCCAGCAACGACGGGCTTTGTGGAAACCAGCCATGAATTTTCTCACTCAGGTATTTGCGCAGAAGCGGGTCTTTCTTCAGGTTTTCGTGCTGAAAGGTCTGTTCAAGTAACTGAGGGGAGTGGGAAAAACTGATTTTCAGATATTTGGTTGATTCCAGGAAAACATTCATATCCTCCCGGTACTTGCCACGAATATCAATGCCACCCTGGCCACCTTTATACATTCGGTCAAAGGCAAACATGTGTTCGAGTCGTTCAACAATAAAGAATATTTCTTGGGGAGGGGGGTCCTCGTTATGCATAGCGTCCTCTCGTCATCCAATTCGGTTTCTTCCGCAATTCTATTTATTGGGTCTTTGCCTTTAAATGTCAACTTCCGAAGCAGTATGGCTGGTGTGAAATAATTTCGAAGCTCAATTGCTTTCAAAACCTGGAAAAATCAAAAATCATCACAACCCAGTTTATATCTGAAATAAGCTTATCTATATTATCTATGTTATTTTTAAAATTTCATTAAATTATAGATAATACAAATATTTTCTTGAATACTTTGATTTCCAAGTGGGAACAGATAACTGACTTTTAGGTGAATGAGTTGACTGGAGTTTCAAAGGTGGTGCAGACTTGATCACACCAAGCAACACACATTTTTCATACCTCCCAGGTAAACAGCCATTTTCCAGTCAGGTGTCTTTTGTTGCCAGGCCGTCACCGGCAACTTCAATCCACATTTTATCCAGACGAGCATTTTATGAAAATCCGTGTTCTGCCCAGCATTACTGACCAGCGCAGCCAATTGCTCATTTCATTTCTCATTAATGATTGTGTGTCGGTTGATGCAGGTGCTGTTGCCTTCCATCTCACTGGGGAAAAGTTGCTTCGAGTGAAAGATCTGGTATTAACCCACGTGCATCTGGATCATATCGCGTCATTTCCATTTATTTTTTCCGAGGAATTTACGGAAATCCAGGAACCAGTGCGCATCCATGCCTCTGAGCGGGATATTACCAGTTTAAAAGCGCATATTTTCAACAATGTCATCTGGCCTGATTTTACAAAGATTCCAAATCAACACGGCCAACTCCTGGCATTTCACCCTTATATCACCAATCAGCCCTTTGAAGTTGCGGGGTTGACGATCACTCCGGTTCCAGTAAACCACACCGTCGAGACCTTTGGGCTGGTGGTTGATGACGGGCGAGTGGTGGTGGCATTTTCTTCAGACACCGCGCGGACGGATGCTTTTTGGGAATATCTCAACACACTGGATCGCCTCAAGGCGGTATTTGTTGATGTTGCCTTTAACAACGCACTTGAGGGTGTGGCGCTGGCTTCAAAACACCTGACCCCGCGTCTGCTGGTTGGTGAATTGGAAAAATTGACTCGCCCCGCCGAGATTTTTGCCGTAAACCTCAAGCCCATGTGCCGGACGCTGGTTGCAAAAGAAGTCAATGAATTGAATCTGCCGAACTTGCGGGTGGCACAATTGGATGTGGATTATGAATGGTAAGTGGAAGAGGTGACATGGGTGACAAGGTGACAAAATGACAGGGTGACAAGATGACAGGGTGACAAGGTGACAAAATGACAGGGTGACAAGGTGACAAGGTGACAAGGTGACAATCCAACCGACTTTGGGCGCGGTGGAATGCAATCTTTGCATCATGAAAAGGCTGAAATATTGAAAATATTGTATTTCCATCAGCCATCAGCCCAAATTGATATAAGACGATCTGTTTTTTCTCCTTGTCACCTTGTCACCTTGTCACCTTGTCACCTTGTCACCTTGTCACCTTGTCCCCTTGTCCGGTGCTCCCCACGGATAGTCAGTTCCCAAATGCTCCGTTGAATCACGAAATATGAGTTCTTCCCGGTCCTCGCAACCTCTGTCCGAGTCTTCTTCAGCCCTGGTAAGTCAACGTGGGAGTTTTGCTTCGTTTTTGGCACCCCTTACCCAGGATACTTTTAAACAAGTCATTTCTTCGATTCAGAGCAACCTGGAGGTCGTTCATCAAACCCTTTCCTGGCTTGAAGGGGTTCAGGACCACCATGGGTTTGACCTTCTGCTGGATGAGATGCTGCGGGCGATTACCCTCAAAATCGGTGAGTTGCTCAATGCGGATCGAACCACGATTTTTTTGCTCGATGAGGAAAAGGACGAATTATGGTCCATCGTGGCGAAAAACGAAGCCGGAAACCTGCTGGAAATCAGATTGCCGACCACAGTGGGAATTGCGGGGGAAGTTGCCTGTTTTAAAAAGAGTATCAATATTCCGTTTGATTTTTATGATGATCCACGGTCGAAAACTGCTCAGGCATTTGACCAGCGGCTTAACTATCGAACCTACACTATGCTGGCCCTGCCGCTGTTAAACGAAACTGGCAATCTGGTGGCCGTGGTCCAGCTTATCAATAAGCTCAAACCGGGGGGCGAACCATTTTCATCACTGGCTGAAAGGATTGATCTGGCTGGGTTTACCGAGACCGATGAAGAAACATTCCAGGAATTTTCCCCCTCGATCAGACTAATCCTCGAATCATCACGACTGTTTTACACCGCCGCCCAAAAACAGCGGGCCGCATCAGCCCTGATGAAGGCCACCCAATCCTTGAGCCAGAGTAGTCTCGATCTGGAAGAAACCCTGAAACGGGTGATGGACGAAGCCAAAGAGCTGATGAACGCCGACCGAAGTGCCATCTGGTTGCTGGATGAAGAATCAGAGCAACTCTGGACGAAACTTCCCATTGGCAGGGTGTTGCAGGAAATCCGAATTCCATCCAACGCCGGGTTTGCCGGACAGGTCGCCACCACCGGTGACCCCGTCAATATTGCCTTTGATCTCTATACCCACCCCAATTCTGACACTTCAAAACAAACTGATCAGCGGACCGGGTATCGGACGTGCAGTCTGCTGTGTATGCCGATCTTTAACGCCAATCAGAAACTGATTGGCGTGACGCAGTTGATCAACAAGAAAAAACAGGGTGAGTTCCCACCCTACGACCCTGGCCAGTGGCCTGAGTCCCCTGAATGCTGGAAGGCCAGTTTTACACGTGAAGACCAGGAATTTATGCAGGCTTTCAATATCCAGGCGGGGGTCGCCCTGGAAAATGCCAAATTGTTTGCCACCGTAAAGCAACAAGAACAAATGCAGCGCAACATTTTGCGTAGCCTGACCAATGCGGTGATCGCCACTGACCATGCCGGTCGGATCATTGCTGTGAACGAAAGTGCCAGTCACCTGCTCAATCTCAAATCCCAGGACCACATCGAAGGGCAATATTTATCCCAATTGATCCGCCTCAAGGACAGTGATTTTGCGGGTTGGTTTGCCAAAGCGCTTGAGCCCCAGGCTGGAACCCCTCTGGAGCAGTATTATCCCGAGCAGATTCTGATCATTGATTCCCAGTCTGATGCGCACAGCGTCAACCTCACCATCAACACCATTGCCGATGCCGCTGACCCAGACCAGATTCGAGGTGCCCTGGTGGTCATGGAAGACATCAGCAAAGAAAAGCGGCTCAAAAATACCATGTATCGGTACATGACCCAGGAACTGGCTGAGCGGTTGATGCAAAACAGTGAGAGCGCCAAATTGGGTGGGGATCGAAAAGAAGTTTCGGTTCTGTTTTCAGATATTCGCGGCTACACGACCCTCACTGAAAATATGCCGCCCGAAGCCGTGGTCGAAATGCTCAATGAGTATTTTGAGCAGATGGTGGAAGCCATCTTTCGCTTTAAAGGCACATTGGATAAATACATTGGTGACGCCATTATGGCCGTTTTCGGCTCACCGCTTCAGTTAGAGGATCACGCCTGGTGTGCTGTTCAAGCCGCGGTTGAAATGCGGCACCGACTGGTTGAGTTCAATACCAAACGAAAGGCGAACCACCAAAATACAATTGCCATCGGTATCGGCATCAACACCGACAGCGTCATCAGCGGCAATATTGGTTCCAGCAAGCGCATGGAATTTACTGCCATCGGTGACGGGGTCAATTTAGGTTCACGCCTCGAAGGGGCCAGCAAGCAATATGGATGCGATATTGTCATCAGTGACCGCACTTATTTTGCCTGTAAAAACCGAATTTGGGCCCGTGAGCTGGACTGTATCCGGGTGAAGGGAAAAACCGAGCCGGTCTCGATTTTTGAACTGGTTGGAATTCGCGAAGGCCCACTGGCTGATCAGTTGTCGGAGCACCAGATGCAGGTGATTGATTACTATCAACTGGGGCTTGAACTGTATCGCCGCCGAGAGTTTACGCGGGCCCTGCGGGAATTTAACCGCGTCCTCCAGATGGCGCCCGATGATAAACCAGCCTTGCTCCATAAGGAGCGCTGCTGGCATTTGATCTCGGCTCCCCCGTCTGAAAATTGGGATTGTGTGTGGACCATGACGGAAAAATAAGGATGGATTTGAGTCAGTCGTCAGTTGTTCACTAACTCCAGTTCTTTGAGTTGCTTACCTGCTCATTCATACGAGCAATTCATTCCAGGATAGTATAAAAATTACCTGCCTGCCCCTGTTGGATAATTGAGCCAGAGCGACCTGATTCCGTTTCAACGGCAACTTCCAGACAAAGGATTTCTAAACCATGAACAATGTACCCGCCAAAGTATTGAATGCGTCAGTGGAAGGACTCAACATAAAACCTGGAACCTTCCGGGACCAATTGGACAAAGAGGGCACCCTGCTGCTGTTCCTGCGCCATTTTGGCTGAGTGTTCCCACGGGAGAGCGTAAAGGATTTACGCCAGATTGTTGCAACCCAACCCGACTATCCTCCGATTGTGTTTGTGGTTCAGGGCTTAGTTGAAGAAGGAAAAGCCTTTTTTGATGGACTGTGGCCCGAAGCCAGGGCAATTTCCGATCCGGATTTTCAGTTGTACAAAGCATTTGGGATCAAACGCGGGAATTTAGCCCAGATTTTTGGTCCGAGCGCACTGGTCTGTGGCTTACGTGCTGCCGCAAAAGGAAATTTTGTTGGAAAACCAATGGGTGACCCGCGGATGATGCCCGGTGCCTTTGTGGTAAATCAAAAAGGAAAAGTGCTCTGGCACCACAAGTTTCAAAATGTAGGCGATCACCCCGATTTTTCCAAAATCCCGGAATTTCTGGCGACCTGACCATCTGACAAACTGACAGGGTGACAAGGTGACTTTTTGACAAGGTGACTTTTTGACAGATGAACCTGCAAAAGACAACTGGTGTTATTTTGTCACTTTGTCACTTTGTCACTTTGTCACCTTGTCACCTTGTCACCTTGTCACCTTGTCACCTGTCACCTTGTCACTTTGTCATTCTTCATTCTTCACCTCTTCCCACCGGGAGCGGCACTGCTCGGAAATTTCCTTCATTGTCTCACCTCCAGCCTGTCGGGCACGAACATAGGCAATCAACGAGGCGATTTGTGGAATCGGAGAAACGAACAATGAGCTGATTGTTTGAAAAAACGGTAGGACCGCCTGATTATAAACTTCTTGATAATGAGGCGAGACTTTAATCACGCTGTGTGCCAGTTGATTGCCGATGGCTGGCAGGAGGAATCCCGCAATTAAGGCATTGACAATCATCACTCCCGCCACCGTAAACCACAGGCGATTTACAAGTTCTTTTGAGCGCTTCAAAGCTGCCAGTCCGGAATAGCCTTCAATCAGAAAGACTGGAATCGTAAACGAGAACGTCACCATTGCCCATAAAACTGGAAAGAAACACAGACAACCAGCCAGGGTCATCGCCCCCATATACCAGACCACCGTTTTCAAAAGTGGCTTTATATTTTTTTTCAGAACCATCAGTAATGGCCGAAGGGAGACCTTTTTCACCTGGACTGCCAGCAATTGCACCACAATTGGGGCAAACAAACACGAAATGAAAGAGTGAATAATGCCTCCGACCCCAAGTAATAATTCAAAAAACTTGGACTCCTTCACCGCATCGGGACCCATGGTCGCCCATCGGTTGATGTTAAAGACCAGATATAGAAACCCAACCAGAATCATTGGGGCATGGGAGATCACTGAAATCCACAGAAATGTCCGAAAATACTGGTTATAGAGGCTAACTCCCTGGCTCACGAATGACCAAAACCCTTCAGTCCGGGCACGGAACGCACTGGCAAATGCCGTGGCGGATTGTGGCCGCTGGGTTGGCTCCTTGGCCATGGCGGAAAGAACCAGTTTGGCAATTCGCTTGGGAACTTTGGGTTTTTTGGGAAATGGCGGGGGCGGTTCGGTTTGATGTTTGACCAGGAGTTGCGAGGTGTCGCCGCGAAAGGGCGGCTCACCCGTCAGCATCTGGTAGACAATCACTCCCAGGCTGTAGAGGTCTGAGCGGGTATCAACTTCTTCGCCCCGACATTGTTCCGGAGACATATACATCGGGGTTCCCATCACTGATCCGAGCCGGGTAATCTGGCTGTCTCCGGTATGGCGCGTTGATAACAGCGACCCGGATGAACGAGCCCCAGAACCCGACGCATACCCATGCGTTCCGCTTCCCCCTGTCGGCTGGATTTTGGTGCTTCCTTCTGAATCAAAGCTGAGCGGAGAAGAACTCAATTCAGCCGGAGCGGGCTGCATCATCGTTGCCGCTTCGGTTTGGGCCGAGGCAAGTTGTCGCTCAGTCACTACCCCGCCAGCATCAACAGGCTGGACAGTCGGTTTGATAAAGGTGGCGGCTTCTGAAACTTCCTCGGTCACATTGGGAAATGTGGTTGAGTCACGTATTTCAAGTTGAGCCAGTGGCAGCGTTGAGCCAGGGAGCATATTGTCAGCCGGTGCCCCACGGAGTTTGGCAATGCCAAAATCAAGTACCTTGACGTTATAGCCATCGCGTCCATCGGGTTCGAGCCAGATATTGTCGGGCTTTAAATCGCGATGGACGATGCCGTACTGGTGAGCGCGCTCAATGGCGAGACAGATTTGTTCCACCACATCAACCACCACGTTCACCGGGAGCTGGTGTTTGAAATTCAAAACTTCAGTCAGGGTGCTGCCGTCGAGGTATTCCATCACCAGATAGGCAATTTGGGTTGTCCCGACCAGCGTGAACCCAAAATCAGTGACATTGACAATATTGGGGTGGCGCAACCGTCCAGCGGCCTTGGCTTCACGGCGAAATCGCTCGATGAACTCTTCGTTGGCCATAAACTCTGGAGCGATGACTTTGAGAGCCACGGTTCGTTCAGTTCCCAGGTGGGTAGCCAGAAACACCGCGCCCATCCCGCCCTGGCCGAGCATCTTCTCTATCAGGTATTTCCCATCGAGCGTCAGCCCGAGCAAATCTTTCAGACTCCGCATAGTGTGTCCCCAGATGTGATGGATGGCGCCCAGGAGTAGGCATCAATCCGAGCAACTCTAAGCAAATCTGTGGGATGTGGCAATTTAAAATTGAATTTAATTTCTTTGGCCTGTTGATTGCTTGTGGAAAAGCAGCATGTACGACAAGAGTCCAGGTTGATTCTGAAGCGGCAGCCTTGATTTGGAATTTCCAAACGGGGGTGACGTCAAAATTCACGGGGACCCTTGACCTGATGCAAAAATCTTTCATTTACAGAGGTGCTGATTCAATGAATCCAGTATTGCAACAAGGCAGCTTCGGAGTAGATGTGTTGAGGTTAAAGGAATTACTCAACAAACAATTAAATCCTGCACAGAAGCTTTCCTTTTCTCTTATCTTTGATGAGAAGACAACTTTTGCTGTGATGACGATCCAGTCAAAATTTGGATTGAGAGTGAATGGTGTTGTGACCTCTGAAGTATGGGAATGTTTAATAAATGGACACCCAACAGTGGAAGAGTCGCTCCCGTTCAGGTGGTTCAACTATTACGAGACACCCTGGATGGCTTATGCGCTACCTGAACAAGGACAGAAAGCAATTGACGGAAAAAGTCACAATCCACGGGTCGTTGAATATCACAGTACAACGACTTATCGGGCAACCAGGGATGAGACTGCCTGGTGTTCAGCATTTGTAAACTGGTGTCTTACAAAGGCTGGGATTCAAGGAACAAACAATGCGGGAGCAGAAAGCTGGTTGTCCTGGGGGAAAGAGACGTATCCGCGAGTTGGGGCAATTACAGTAGTTCAAAGAATGAATGACCGCTATCATGTTGCTTTTTATCAAGGGAAATGCCCAGGAGGGATTTGGATTTTTGGAGGAAACCAAAAACATACAGTCAAATCGTCGCCATATATTGAAGGCAAGAATTATCGCTGGGTCAAATACCGCTGGCCAAAATAAGGTAAAATAGTGCTCCATACTCTACACGGGGATGGTAGTAAAGTTATTAATTTCAATGAGATAAATATAAGACTCAGAAGGTGAAAACGCTAAATCTGAGGATAACACAATGAAGCCAATGAGAATCATAAGTTGCTTGATATTATTATTGACAAATGGGCTGTTGCATTTAACTTGGGCGCAGGAAAAGCGACAAACAAGTATTCAAGTTAAACAAAAATCTCGTTTAGCCAAATCAGTTTCTCAGACTCAATCATTTCATGAATTCTGGAGAGAATTCCGGGAAGCTGTTATTACTCAAAACAAAGAAAAAGTTGTTGATCTGACCCTTTTCCCTCTGGAAATAAGTGGTGAGTTCGATTCTGACCCGCATCATTTTGTGAGAAGACCTCAGTTCATCAAACTTGAATTTTACCGGATATTTATAAAAGCAGATTTTGAAGGAGAACGAGAATTGATTGAACACGTAAAAGCAAACCCGACTGTCTCTGCTTCTGAGGAAGAGATAAACAATGGGTTTGTTAGTTTTTACAATCTTGAGTTTAGGCAGGTCCAAGGAAAGTGGAGACTGGTAAATGTTTACCAATCTGAGTAGTTGGTAACTGGGGTAGTGTTCCAAAACTGTTGAAGTTCAAAAAAACAAGTTTGAGTAATTTTTCTGAATAGCAATAAGATCAACTCCTTGCAGTCAGTACTGACAAATCGGAAAAGACATTTTCAACAGAATCAGAACACTACCGGTTTCCTGGTTGGGTAGTTCAAGCATAGCGTCAGCCAGCGGCTCATCCGACGGATCCCGAACCTGGCCTTTCAACATGCGAACCGTGCCAATGTGGCCAAATTCATGGAGTTCACTACTGTAAACCACTCTGTTCCCAATAAAGAGACAGAGAATCATTCCACCAATCCACAACCATTTCATTAGATGACTCCTTTCCCTTTCAATTCAATCAGATATTCCTCGCTTAACCCCAGCATTTCACGGTACACAAAATCATTGTCCTGCCCAAGTTTGCGCCCGGCCCAGTTGATGTGGCCCGGCGTTTCTGACAGCCGAAACATCACGTTTTGCATTTTGACTTCGCCAAGCTCTTCGTCGGGAATGGTCGTGATGGTGTCGCGAAATTGAAACTGCGGGTCGGTCATAATGTGCCGGATGTCATACACTGGAGCAATCGCGGCTTCGGCGGCTTCAAACGCGGCCATTACTTCGTCAAGCGTATGGCGGGCAATCCAGCCACCAACCATCGAATCCAGCAAATCACTATGTCTGGCACGTTCAACACCAGAGGCAAACCAGGGTTCTTCGATGACTTCCGGATGCCCAACCAGCCGCATTACCCGTTCGACAATGTTTTGTGAAGAGGTTGAAACCGCAACCCACCGCTCATCTTTGGTTTGGTAGGTGTTGCGCGGGGCATTGTTCATCGAGCGATTACCAAGCCGAGGTGGAACCAACCCAAGCTGGTCAAACCACGTCGGTTGCGGTCCCAGAATCGTCAAAATCGGTTCAATCAACGCCAGATCAATCACCTGACCACGTCCAGTTGAATGCCGGGCGTGGAGGGCAAATGAAATCGCCATCGTAGTGGCCATGGCCGCAATGTTGTCGGCCAATCCAAGTGGTGGAAGCGTCGGTGGTCCTTCTGGTTCTCCGGTCATCGCGGCAAACCCACTCATCGCTTCCGCCAGCGTGCCAAAAGCTGGACGAGTTCGATACGGACCGTCCTGGCCAAACCCGGAGACGCGAGCGATGATCAATCTCGGATTCAGTTCGTGGAGGAGCGCTGGCGCCAGGTTCCAGCGTTCGAGTGTTCCAGGTCGAAAGTTTTCAATCAATACATCCGCCGTTTGAATCAGTTTTCGCACAATGTCCTGACCTTCGGGGGTTCCCAGGTAAAGTGTGATTGAGCGTTTGTTTCGCCCGGCCATTTTCCACCAGAGGGGAACGCCGTTTTTGGTGGGGCCGTGGACACGAACAGGGTCGCCGCCGTTGGGATGTTCGATTTTGATAACTTCGGCGCCAAAATCCGCCAGATAGGTTCCGGCCAGGGGACCGGCAAAGAGAGTCGCCGCTTCAATCACGCGAATCCCTTCCAGAGCCGCTTTCGGCTGGTGTTGCATAGTGAAAAGTCTCCACAAACAGAATTGAATGTTTATCTCTGGCAGTGTAGCGCGAATCCTGATTGCATCGCTGTGGAAAATCAGGAAACCTGTCTTCGGCGTCTTTTTCAGTTTCTGATATGGTATCGCCGGAATAGGCCCCCTGGGAGGTGGATTTGGTGCTGATGCCTGGAAACCAATATCTTCCGGAACCCAAAATCCTTTTCCACGAATTCAATCAACCGTAATGAGACTCATTTATGAAAATTTCAAAACAAGTGCTTATTCCAACCATTCTGCTGACCGTCGGCGTGCTTGTGACGGGAACATACTGGGGGCTCAGTCATCCAGACCGGGTGAAAGCATTCTTTAAACAAGATTCATCCGGCCAGCATTCAAAAACCAATCATCAAAAAGGGGGGAAAATGACCGAAAAGATTGTCAAATCCGATGAAGAATGGCGCAAAGAACTGACACCGATGCAGTACCACGTGATGCGGGAAAAAGGGACCGAACGCGCCTTTACCGGTGAACTCTATAACTTGAAAGCCAAAGGTGTGTATTTGTGTGCGGCTTGCGGAACAGAGTTGTTCACCTCTGAAACCAAATATGACTCCGGGTCGGGATGGCCAAGCTTCTGGTCTCCGGCAAAAGAAGAAAATATTGAGGAAGAAAGCGATGTCAGTTTTGGAATGACCCGCACCGAAGTCAAATGTGCCCGCTGTGATGCCCACCTCGGGCACATGTTTGACGATGGTCCCCGGCCAACCGGACTGCGCTACTGCATCAATTCGGCAGCTCTGAAGTTTGAAGAGAAAAAAGAGAACAAATAATACGAGTCAGTAGTCAGTGGTCAGTGGTCAGTGGTTCACTAAATCTATTTGATTGAGTCACTTGACTATGTTCTAGCAGGAGGACTCCATTCCAAAATGGAATAACAACTTCTTGAGAATGAAGAATGAAGAATGTGGTTAGTGGTTAGTGATTGGTTCTTGACTTCTGACTTTTCTTTGAAAGTATTGATTTCTAACCACTAACCACTAACCACTAACCACTAACCACTTTTTTCATTCTTCATTCCACTGGCTGGCAAGCCAGGGCACAAAGGTCAGTTCTTCGGTCATACACTTTTTGCCAGGCTTTTGAGCGAGATAGATTCCAGGATCTCCAGGTGAGGTTTTCGGCTGGTGTCCACCGGGTGATCAACCAATCTGCGACTTTGACTCGTTGTTCCAAATGGATTGTATCCAGATGGTCCACCACAATTGGAACGGCATCCGCACTGAGCCGGGTCAGGTAAACGGCATCAACGGTGCGACCTTCAGAGACCCGAGCGAGATTGGTGCGAGCAATCAGCCCATCAGGGTTGACGACATTGAGAATTCCCACTGCCAGAATTCCCGTCACAAGGGCGCCGAAGGCAAACGTTTGTCGTTGCCCACGCAAGACTGTCATTCCAAACCACACAAAAACCACAGCTAGCCAGAGCATAAATGCCGTCGTGTAGACCCGCAGCTCGGTTAACCCGTACATTTTTTGATAGATCATCATTCGTTGGAGTGCTGATGTCATCATCACCAGGAGCATCACGATTTGAAACCCAGCCAGCCAGCGAAACAACCGCTCGTGAGCGGGGTTTTCCTGATTGAGCATCCAGTGCAGGGCCAGCAAAACCGGCAAGACGAGCGCCGCAACCGTCACCAGTTCAAAAAAACCACGCCGGGCATATTCGGCAAAGGTCAATCCAGAGGTCGTGAAAACTCGTGCCGCGCCCCCGAAGAAATAGCGAATCTGAATCAATACAAAGCTGAGAAATAAAAGGTTTAATAGGGAGAGAACCGTGGCGACCTCGGTAATGCCAAGGTTGCGCAAACTAAGCGGTAACAGCGTTGACGGTGCCAGCCCCGGTCCGTTGTCAAGAAACATTCGTTGAATCAGTCCACCTGTCAGCCAGGCCACAATGAGCGTTAACCCGGCATGAACAATCAGTTCGGCTGGGTCAAAATTGAAGAAGTGATTGACGAGTCGTTCAAACGTGGCGTCGGCTGAGACCAGCAACGCTCCAAACAGCAGCAACAACGGCAGCGCAATCACGGCCCCACGGACAATGGCTGATGCCTGGCTGGTCCATTTCGAGCGTGGAATTTGTTTCCATTCCATTTCAGAAGAAAAAGCAAAGGTGGGGCCAATCATTGGCGAGAGCCACGCCAGCCCAAGATTGAGACCGTACTCAATCACCCCAGCCCGTCTCAGGTGAGCTATCAACTGGGGACGGGCTAACAAGCCGACCGCAATCGCCGTCACCAGCAAATTCAGTCCTCGAAGCGTCGGGGAATCACGCCAGACGCAGGCGGCTGAGAAAACGACCGCCATCAGCAGCAGCCAGTGGTCACTGGTTCTTTTTTCCTGACACCATCGGTAGGTCAGAAAGAGCAGTGAGCCGCCAAACCCAGCCACCCATAAAAAAATATTGGCCCCCCAGGGGATTTCCCGCAGCAGCAGGTCCGCCGTCAGGCCATTGAATAGAGAAACGATAAGTACTTCCAAGCCAAGCCGCATTTTTGAATCCATATCAGTTGCTCCCGTGAACTGAAATTAAATTGGTTGAATCTTTCAAACTATTGATTCCAGGAGAATTAAAGGTGATTTCGAAATCAGTTGCCAGTGTTTGATTCAACAGGGCAATTAGCTTGCCACAGCTTGTGGAAGGGCACCGAAGCGTCGGTCACGACGCCGAAAATCACTCACCGCAGCTTCAAGCTCCGTCACCTGGAAATCAGGCCAGTGGCTTTTGGTAAAGAAAAATTCGGCATAGGCGCACTCCCAAAGTAGGAAATCACTCAGCCGTTGCTCACCGCTGGTGCGAATGAGTAAATCCACATCAGGGGCTGCCGATTGACTGTTGTGGACCTGGCCAAGGAGTGTGGCAAAGGTGTCGCGGGTCAATTCAGGAAGGGTGGCTATCTTTTGAACCGCCTGCAGGATGGCATCTCGCGATGAATAGTCCACCGCAATTCGAAGGTGCAACCGATTGCCCTGGCAGGTAAGTTTTTCGGCGCGGATGATTTCCTCAACCACTGGTGCTGGGAGCCGGTCTCGGCGGCCGAGGACTTCGAGGCGGATCCCATGGCGGGCACATCGCACGGCTTCACGTCTCAAAAAAGCCCGGAGCAATTGCATCAGGGCTGTGACCTCGGGTGCAGGTCGTTTCCAGTTGTCTGATGAAAAGGCATAGAGCGTCAGGATGTTGATTCCGGCATTTGGCGCGGCCTCAACAATGCGGCGGACAGTTTCAACTCCAGCCCGGTGACCAGCGACGCGAGGCAGTCCGCGCTGAGTCGCCCACCGTCCGTTGCCGTCCATAATGATGGCGACGTGAATTCCATGAAGTTCTGTTTGTGTCAAAGTGCTTTGTTTCATAAAGTAAACCTCCAAAAAAAATTGCCTGCGCCCTAGCGGGGGCGCATGGCTTGAATCAACGTTTCCATGTGGTTGAGATATCGTTCCAGGGCGTCACGACCAGACTGGGTGAGCCGGTATTCAGTTTTGGGCAGTCGCCCATCGAAAAATTTGGTGCAGGTAATGTAGTTGGCTTCTTCAAGTTTTCGGGCATGGACGCTCAGATTCCCGTCCGTGGTGTTCATCAATTTTTTGAGATCGTTAAAGGTTAAGGATTCATTGACCGCAAGGGCGCTCACGATGCCCAGACGCATCCGTTCGTGGATGAGCCGGTCGAGTTCGAGGGCGCTTGCTTCGGTTGGGGCTTTTCCAGGGATTTCCTGGAGCTTGGGAGTCTCTGAACTGGCGTGGAGATTTAACTCCCGTGCCAGTGCGTTGTGTTTTGCCATATCAACCTCCGTACTTCCTGGCAATGATCAGGCCGAAAATAATGTGCAGTCCGCCAAATCCTGCCGCCATAAATGCGTTGCCCCAGGCTGGCGGGCTAAACAAAGCCACGGTCCCAATCGAAATGAAACACACCCCCATCAGTGGTACGATGCGCACCGAAAATGCGCCTCCGGTGACGATTCCAGTTCCATACATCAGCAGCCACAGTCCTGGGATTATGTGAATCAGGCCGGCACGATACATCACCACCGTCAATAATCCGCCAACCAGCAGTGGGGGCGATAAGCTCAACACAAATTTCCGGCTGGGAACGGACAATAAAGAAATGTTTACGATTCGTGCTTTTCGGATCATCATGCCAAACCCAATGGCAATCGCCACGCCGGCTTCGACCAGCCACGCCTGGAGCCACCGGGTCGGTGATGACAGGTTTGCCGCCCAGGTTGCCGCCAGCAGGGCCGTAATGCCCATCCAGACACCTCCCCAGCCGGGCACTGCGGTAAACGCCGAAGCATTTTCCATTGCTTCGCGGATAAAGCGCAAGTTATCCATCGCACGCGCGTGGAGTGCTGGTGGGTCATTTGGTTGTTTTGGAAATGGATGAATCGCAGCCACGGGCGGATAGTTGCATATGCTCTTGATTGTTGACAAGTACTTTTTGGAATAAAGTCCTCTTGCGAAATTCCCGGCTTTCATTTATTGAGTTTTATCCCTTGTTGGAGTCTTTCGCCTATGTCCACTCTTGGAAAAATCTGTCCCACCTGCAAGCAGACATTTGCCGCGACGATCAATTTCTGCCCGGCGGATAGCGAGGTCCTGGAATTTGACCTGAATTCGCTGGTGGGAACTTTGCTCGATGGGCAGTATCAGGTTGAAGAACTCCTGGGAAAAGGCGGCATGGGCGCTGTCTATCGAGCCCGGCACAGTCGGCTTGGGGACATGGTGGCGATCAAGATTTTGCCATTGCACTTAAGTGGGAACCCGGAATATCAGCGGCGATTTGTGCGGGAAGGCCAGGCGGCTCGACTGTTTCGGCATCCAAATGCCGTAGCCGTTTTCGATTTGAGGGAAACCAGCGATGGCTTGCTCTATATGGTTCAGGAGTACGTCAAAGGGCAAACGCTGACCAAAGAATTAAAAAAACGGCGAGCCTTACCTGCCACCGAAGCCTTTTACCTGTTGGAGCCGATTATGGGCGCGCTCCAGGCAGCCCACCAAAGCGGCGTTGTCCATCGGGATTTAAAACCGGACAACATCATGATTGGGACTGATGCTGATGGAAAGCCAATGGTGAAACTGCTCGATCTTGGGATTGCCAAAATCCGGGAAAGCGCCGATGTGACGGCGCTGACTATGACTGGCCAGTTACTGGGAACGCCCTTTTACATGTCTCCTGAACAATGGGACGGAACCGAGGACATTGATGGTCGCTCAGATATCTATAGCCTGGCAATCATTTTGTATGAACTCATCAGCGGGAAGCGACCTTTTGAGGGAAAAACACTTGAAAGCCTGGCCTATCTGCACACGTTCACAAAGGCCAAACCGCTTCATGAATTACGGAGTGGAATTCCATATAATTTCAGTCGGATTATTGAACGGGCCATGGAAAAGGATCGAAACCTGCGACCTCCGACCATGCTCGCCTTTATGGAGCAGCTCCGACAGGCCATCCTTGAATTAAATATTGGCATTGGGGGACCGGTAACCGATGAACAGGAAGCCGCCCTGACGCTTTTCGTCCACACTGATGCCCAACCAACCAACCCTGGTCAGGATACACGCCAGAAAGGCGCCACAAAAACCCTGCTTGATGTGGCTGAAAATTCGCAAAGTGATCAATTGCGGGAGACGGCTGGTACACCCGATGCCCAGGTGACAATGCTGGATCCGACACCCTCGCAAGCTCAAAAGATGGTGCCGCCGCCTGATTTTTCAACCACGCGCGCACCCATCAGGAAGGATCCGCCAAAGAAAGCAATTTCCACTTCAAAACCGTTGGCGGCGCCTGCGCTAACCGCGCCAACCCTCAAGTTGGACCCCGAAACTTCAGATCCTTCACCCGTCCAGCAAGTATTCATTGCAGAGTCTCCCCAGCTTGACTCAGCAAACGTGATTGGAGCCTTGGTGGAAAAGCCTGCCATCAGTGAAAGCAGGTTCACGATGAACCAGGTACTGGTTGCCATGGTGGCAGGGATTATGATGGTCATTGTGGCTGGCGTAATTTTTTGGCCACGGACGAACATTCCTCGTTCGACTCCTCCTGTACCAATAAAAACCACTCCGGTTCTCACCGAAGTTCTCCAATTCTGGATAACCGTTTCCCAAAAAACAGGTAGCGCGACCACGGAGCAATTTGCCAATGAGCCGGAACTTCAGTCCGGCACTGAGTTTAAATTTGGTTTCCAATCATCTGAATTTGGGTATCTCTATATTCTTGGCCCAGGGAAGAACAACCAACTCATGACCTTTTTGACCAACGTGCAGTCGCTGGGGGAACCTGGTCATGTGAATGTGCTTCCAGGCGGTAAGGACTATATCTTCCCGGAGAAAGAGCACTTCTGGATCAAGCTTGACAATCAGCCGGGAGTAGAAACATACACGCTGATTTTCTCCCCGGTTCAGCTTGAAGTTCCAACCTTTTGGAATCGAGAGCCGGGTTCCATTCTCACACCGGAGGAAATGCAGGAATGGCAGGCCCTTCAAATTTTCTTGGTCAAGGCTGAGACCAAAATCATTTCCCAACCTGGACCAAGGTTGTTGGTTTTGAAACCAAAAGATCAGAACCAGAAGAAACCAGTTGTCTTCGAAGTCAAGATCAACCATAAGTCAACAGGCTCGGCCCTCAAGGGCCGAGCTTGAGTCGTGTCGCCACGACGCCATCCTGCCGGATGGCCGGTGTGGGGAGATTGGTTCAAGCTCCAGTTGACCAGACCCCCGTGCAAATCACGGGAAACGATTGGGAAGAATCGATAGGTACCGGCGGATTTGCCTGCGGTCCGCCGCACTACGGTGACAGGTTAAACCCAGAATGGGAGTCAGTTCCAGTGCCTGTCATAGGCAAACCTTCCTAAATCCGGTCGAGAGGAAGTCGAATCCGGTCGGCGGTCACAGTTAGACCGGTACGCATCACTCCGAAAGGAAGAATAAACGCGATGTTCGTTTATGTTTTGAATTGTCATGGCAAACCGCTGATGCCGACCAATCCGGCCAAGGCGAGGTTGTTGCTCAAAGCGGGGAAAGCGAAAGTGGTTCGGAAAACACCGTTTACCATCAAACTGCGGTTCGGTTCATCGGGATACAAGCAAGAGGTTGTAGCCGGGATGGATACGGGAAGTGCCAGGGTTGGAACGGCGGCGGTGGCGAACGGGAACGTGGTGTATCAGGCGGAAGTCACACTCCGGACCGATGTTTCACGTAAGATGGAACACCGAAAGATGTACCGCCGCAGCCGCCGCAGTCGAAAGACCCGCTACCGGGCAGCCAGATTTGAAAATCGTGGGGCATCGCGCCGCAAAGGCCGGTTGCCGCCTTCGATCCGCGGCAAAGTCGAATCGCACCTTCGGGAACGCCGACAAGTGGAACGGTTGGTGCCGGTGACCAGGTGGAAAGTGGAAACGGCAAGTTTCGACATTCACAAACTGGTCAATCCGGAGGTAGCGGGAGTCGAATATCAAAATGGACTGCTCAAGGACTGGTATCACGTCAAAGCGTATGTGCCGCACCGTGACGGCCACCAGTGTCAAAGCGGACAAAAGATCACCCACAGCGTCAAACTCAATGTTCATCACGTGCAGTTCAAGCGTCGTCAGGGCGGCAACCAGCCTGGAAATCTCCTCACGCTGTGCCTGACCTGTCATCAGGATTTGCACCAGGGAAAATTTGAGATCAAACCGAAACGAAATGTGACCAAACACGCAACCGAAGTGGGTGTGATCGCCGCCCAACTCAAGCAATCTGATTGGGAATTTGAACCGACCTTCGGCTACGAAACCAAATACAAGCGCGAGCAGTTCTTGAAGTTGCCCAAGTCTCACACCACTGATGCGATGGCGATTTGTTGCGAGGATGGCGAAGCGGTCGAAGCCGGGAACGGAAATAGTTTCGTCAAACGTCACGTCAGCCAGGGCGATTATCAGCAAACCACCGGCAAACACAGCCAGCAACGAATTCCAACCGGCAAGCTGTTTGGGTTGCGCAAGTTTGATTTGATTCAAACTGTGAAGGGAATCGGGTTTGTCACCGGCAAGCGCAGCAGTGGGTATTTCGCCGTGGGTGCGATTGACGGGACTCGGCTGACCAACAGCGTCAACATCAAAACCAACTGTGTCCGGTTGACCGCACGAAACACAACTTTAATTCAAAGCAGGAACGGCGTTTCCTCCCGGCCCAGCAAGGACCGGGTCTCCACGCCGAAAATAAGATGAAAATGCAGTTCTGTCAAAAATTGGGCCTTGAGCTTCTTTTTTCATTCTGTGACCGAACGGCAAAAAAGCGATTTGTGCAAGTCCTGGGTAAAGCCCAGTTTGTTTTACCCAAGTTTAAGTTCGTTATTGTAGACAATTCAATTGGAGAATCAGGTGTATGTTGAAGTATTTCGTGGTTCGCATTGTGGTTATTGCTTCATTGATGGTATTTCCGTCAGCTATCTGGGCGGTTCAAAAGAATCAAGATCAAGTGCGGGGAAGTTTTCTAAGTACTCGCCCTGGCGGAACTGCCGCGAAACCCAAACCCAAAAAAGCAGTTCCAAAAAAGAAAACATCAGATGTCACCAGCTCTGGGTCAACGGAGCCCACCGCCAGTTCCCATAACCTGGCTATTTCGACACCTGGCACAGCCGTTGGGTTAGGGTATACACTTTTTATGAAGGGCCCAAAGGATCAGCCAGTTCGGGTTGATACCAACCGAGAATTTGTGACTGGTGATGCGATTCGAATATTGCTTGAGCCCAATATAGATGGATTTTTATATATTTTTCACACCGAACAGGACAAAAACCCCCAACTCTTATTTCCAGATCCCCGCTTGCAAGCTGGATCCAATGCTGTTCGAGCACACGTGCCCTATGAGGTTCCATCCAGTACCGACGCAAATCAGAGGAATCAATGGTTTGTCTTTGATGGTGCTCCAACCACAGAACGGCTTTTAATCATTATTGCCCGGCAGCCAATCACTGGAATTCCCATTGGCCAGGAGTTGGTCCAGAAATACGCTGGGAATGAAAATGGCTTTCAATGGTCTCCGAGTAAAGAACTGTGGGCCAAAATTCGGAATGAAAAAACTGGAGCACAAATTGTCTCCACCAACAGCAATGCCGGTACAGTGCAAACGAAGCTTGAACAAACCTCGTTGACCCGTTCGCTCGGGTTGCCAAAGGGCGCGCCAGCGCCTTCGGTTATTTTGATGAATCAGTCAGCCAACAAAGAAAATCTGGTAACCGAAGTTGATCTAACTCATAAGTGAAGAATTGAGAATGAAAAAAGTGGCTAGTGGCTAGTGGTTAGTGGTTAGTGATGCCAGTTAAGAGTTGAAAAAATAAGCGGATTTGAACCCGCGAAGCGGCTGGCCGGGCGGGGAAAAAGTGGGGAATGACCCGAATTCCCAGGGCTCGAAGACTCGCCCTGGGCTACGAGCCGGCGCCCACTTCGTGGGCTGAGAACCAAAACGGCTTCAACTCTTAACTGGCATTAGTGATTAGTGATTAGTTCTTGGCTTCTGACTTTTCTTCGAAAGTATTGATTTCTAACCACTAACCACTAACCACTAACCACTAACCACTAACCACTAACCACTAACCACTAACCACTAACCACTAACCACTAACCACTAACCACTAACCACTAACCACTAACCACTAACCACTAAATGGTTTCTTCATTCTGCCTTTATTTCTTGATGCGGAAGGTCGCGTCGCTATCATCCTGCCCGCGATTACCAGCCTTATCCACTGCCACCACGCGAACCTTTGCCGTCTTCGTCTTTGCCATGTTTGATGGAACGGTAAAGGCAAACGATTGTGCCAAAGCCGGTAATCCGGTGGCAATCAGATTGGGATAGCTGGCGCCACCATCAGTTGAGACAAACAGGTCGTGGCTGGCCAGTTCGAGATTGTCGCTGGATTGCCACTGAATCAAAAACGATTGATTGAGTTTTAATTTCTCACCGCCATTCGGAGCAATCAACCGTACCGAAGGCGGTGTTGTATCGTCTGGTGCAGGGGTTGTAACCGTAAAATCAGCCTCCGACATATCTGTTCCGCTGTTTCCAGCCTGATCAGTGGCTGAGACTCGAACTCTGCCGCGAGTCGTGGCCAGAGTTGAAGGGAGTTGTGCTGCAAACGACGTCGCATTGCCTGGCAGTCCCGTGGCGAGTTGAAGAGCAAACGAGGTGCCTCCATCAGTTGAGAGGTGGATGGCCTGGGATCGAACCCCAACGTTATCACTCGAATTCCACCGAATCGTCAGGTTTGCCCCGGCAACTGCCTGTTCGCCTCCGTTGGGTGACAAAAGTTGGACGGCTGGCGCGACGGTATCGGTTTGATTTGGCGCTGAAATCGAGAAGTCAGCGTCTGAGGTATCGGATCCGGTTTTCCCGCTGGTATCGGTGGCGGTAACTCTCACCCGTGCCCGAGTGGTCGAATTCATTGTGGTTGGGAGCGTCGCTGAAAAACTGGTGGCGGATCCATCAAGGCCGGTTGCCAGCGTGGTTGGGAATGTTGTGCCACTATCACTTGAAAGCCCAATCGAATGGGCCATCACACCTTTATCATCTGAACTGGTCCAGGAGATGGAAAGTGGCGCATTGAGCACGACTTGTTCGCCGCCGTTGGGTGATGCGAGCCTGACCGTTGGTGCGTTGTCCGACGGAGACGACGACGGTTTTACATCGAAATAGGCAATTGTTTCTGAAGGGTTGCCATAATTTGAATAGATGCGGATATTTCCATCCGGCGCAATGGCGGCGCCAAGATCGCCAACTCCGGCACGGGACTGGGTTAAATCAGTGCCAGCTTCGTCAGAAAGCAGAATTTCATCCAACGTAGTTGGCCAGGTGACGCCGTCTTCTGAGATCCCTCGGGCATGATAGAAATGTAAATACATGGTGTAGAGATAGAATTTTCCATCCTTTTCCACCACCGTCGGATCGTGAAATCCCTTATAGAGCAATTTGAAATTCCCCCATGTCAATCCATCCGGCGAAGTCGTCAGGTACAGGTCACTTGGCTGGTTGGTGCTGCTGACCGGGTTGGCTGAAAAAATAGCCGCAAATGTCCCGTCTTTCAGGCGATAAAACGCCCCGTGCCCGGCCAACTGAAACTGACTGTTTGGATCATGCGGAATAATCTCAATCCGAACGCCCGATTCCTGGGTAAAAGTAATGCCGTCGTTGGAAATCGCGCTCAGGACGTGGTATTTGGGCGGCTGATTTTGTTCCTGTTTTGGTGCACATCGGTAATACATCCGATATCGGCCATCCACGAGTTTCACGACGCTCGGACCACCAAACATGAAGGTTCGATCAGTTGGATTTGAAGACCCTTTTAAAATCGTGCCTTTGATCGTCCAGGTAACCCCATCTGGAGATTCCGCATATTTAATCTGGTCATCACCTAACATTGACCGATTGTAATACATTCGATAGCTTCCATTCTCCAGCCGCTGAATGTTTGGCATGAGGTAGGACCCGCTTTTCGGAGGTTCGTTTCCAGCCAGCGCACCAACACAAAAACCTTTCATTACAAATGTTTCACGTTCGTTCTGGTTGGGTTGGCTTCCGATGAGCTGTTTAAAGAAGGTGAAGAACGTGTCTGTTCCTTCGGAGTTCCAGTTAAACCCGCCGTGGGCCAGGTTTGGGTCCTCAAACATCAGGTCAATGGAACCACCGTGCTTTTTGAGCCAGTCGGCGGTGCGTTCCATACCCGGACAGCCGGTTTTTTCGGGATTTGGGTCTTTTCCACCACAAAATAGTGCCCAGTGTGTCCTGGCAAATACTTTTTCACCCAGTGCACCACTTTCAATGTCGGCATAGAGTGGGAAATCAAGCTCGGCGCTTCCAGAAAGCGAGAAAGTCATCCCGAAATAATTGTTTCCAGTATCGCGGTCAAAATAAGTTACGCCGTAGCTATTGGCCGAGCCCCGACTAAATCCCTGCAAAATGGCCGTGCCTGATTGTTGGCCACGTTCTCTGAGAAAGGTCTCCATAATTGGATACAGTTCATTGACCAGATAATAATCCCGATCCGTTCCGGTTTCTCCGAACCACCACTGGAGTGCAATCATGGCCACACCGTGTTTTTCGAGGCTGGGGTACCACAGATAAAATTCATCGAACGCAAAGCTGGTGCTGCCGTGTAAGGCCACCATCACGGGCTTTTTGTCGGCTGGACTCACTGGCTCCCAGGTGACAACAAAACTTTCGCCATCCGGTGTTGGAACTACTTTCGCTCCCTTATCGAGTGCAAACTGAACTCGCTCTGGATTGGCAGCTTTGGCGAGCTCAAATAACTGTTTGGCCTTACCGGTCAATTCATTGGCAGTGTTTTGCCGAGGGCGTCTGGGAATAGGCTGGGGGCCCCTGGAAAGTGGGTGGTGAATCGCTTGACGGTTGGGACGGCAACTGGCGCCCACCTGGACTGCGGAAAGCAACAGGTTGAACTGAAACACGGAAAATACGGCGAAAAACAATAAAAAGAAGCGGCGTAACATCATAAATTGAATCGCTCCTGTAATCTGAAGCTGTGATAAAGCATTCGGTGGGCATGAGTTCCTCAGGAAACCCCATCGCCACACAGAGACACCCTTGAGTTTCAGGAAAGAAACCTGCGGAATAGTTTGGGAGAAGCTCAGGCGTGCTTCTGTGTTGGCGTGGAGTGAAAAGTTAATTCCAAAAATGGGAACTTCCCCGGAAAATGCGCGACTAAAGAGAGGGTTGTGTTTCGGAACAAACCATCTGCACTACTCTAGCCCAGACATTCCAGCTTTTTTCCCTTTCTCCAGACACAACGAACCATCATTCTCAAATTGGTCAGAGGTCACGCATGAAACGTGCAAAAAATATAGTTTTGCTCCTGGTTGTATTGATCGGAGTTGGGTGTTTGTTTGTGAAACTGTCAACTCACGCCCAGCAGACCGACTATGAACGCCAGTACCAGACGCTCAAAGCCCAGGCCGAAAAGCTGTATCAGGAAAAATCCTACGCCCTGGCAAATGCCGAATACGCCAAAATCAACCCGGCGCTCCTGCCTCTGGCTGAATCGCGCTGGGTACAATTTCGACTGGCCGACACGTTGTGGCGCTCGCAGGCAGCAACTGAAACCGCTGATATCTCACAATTTGACCGGGCGCAACGGCAGCTTGACACCCTGGTGCGTGACATTCAGCGTTCGGAAGACCGCGACCTGGTCTGGGTTGAAGTTCAGGAGTCGCTCGGTGATTTCTGGTGGTTACGCCGCCAATCCCACAACTGGTATCAGGGCTGGCAATATTACCAGCAGGCCCTCGACTGGTGGGCCAGCTCACCTGAAATTGACGTGGCTCGTGACCGCTACCTGAAGATTGTGTTTCGGATGTCATCACCGGGCTGGGCAGATCAATATTATTATTATGGCTATTATGGTTCGTTGCCGCTGGAAGTTGCCGCCAATGCCCTGGCCATTGCCCAAACCGAAAATGACAAAGCTCACGCCAGTTATTTGCTGGCCGCCACCTATCGCTATCAAGGTGGTCAAATGGACCGTCGGGAACGGGTTCCAGCTTTGTTTGAACAGGCGCTCAAGCCCGGCAAAAGTACCGACTGGTATGACGACGCCTTGTTTGCCTATGCCCAATGGATGAAAGACACCGGGGTGATCACCTGGAGTGAGCAAACCGGCTGGACGCAAAAGCCGGATTTTGTCAAAGCCCTCGAACTCTACCGCCGCTTGACGACCGAATTCCAGGAAGGCGAAACCCGTTTTTTCGACGATGCCCAGGAAGAAATCAAAACCATTACTCAACCCGTGGTGGAAGTTTCTGTCTCAAATATTTTTCTGCCAGAGTCTGAAATTGAATACTCGTTGAGCTGGCGTAACGTCAAACAGATCAATCTGGCGATATATAAAACCAATTTGACCCAGGACGTGGTTTTCAAAGCTGGCGAGCAACAGGTTGACAACTGGCTGGAGACCATTGCGCTTTCGGCCAAAACCAAAGTGAAATCCTGGACCAAAGAAACCGGTGAGAAGGGTGATTACAAGCCCGGCTCCGAAACACTTCGACTGGACGAAAAGCTTCCTGTTGGTGCCTATCTCATCACGGCTGAAGCCGGTGGGCAGAAATCCCGCGAGTTGATCCTGGTGACCAATGCTTCGCTCGTGATCAAAACTTCGCCGACGAAGGTGATTGCCTTCTTGACGGATGCGGCAAATGGGAAACCACTCGGGGGCGCCCAACTGCGCATGTGGGATCAATATTATGAAAACGATGCGTGGCAAAGTCGTGATTATCAGCTCGAAACCGACCAAAACGGGCTGGCCCAAATCAGTCTGGTACCACACACCGACTACAATCACCGAATCTTTGTGGCTGGAAAAAGCCAGGATCATCAGGCATTTTGCGTCGCCTCCGACGAAAACCGAAGTGAATCAGCCAAATGGAAAGTTTATGCCTTTACTGACCGGCCTGCTTATCGGCCCAACGAGACGGTGAACTGGAAATTTCTGGTTCGCAATCAGAGTGATCAAACCTACACCACACCCGCCAATCAGGTCGTCGAGTATGAAATTACCGACCCACGTGGCACCAAAGTCAAAGCCGACAAGGCCACGCTCAATCAGTTTGGCAGTGCCTGGGGAACACTGGACCTGACCGAAACCATGCCGCTTGGGGAATATCGCATCACATTCTGGACCGATGGACGCACCCTCACGATTGGCGCGGCCACGCTCTTTCGAATGGAAGAATACAAACTCCCGGAATTTAAAGTCTCGGTCAGCGCGCCCGAGGAAAATGGACGCAAAAAGACCTTCCGGCTGGGTGATGAAGTCGAAGTCACGATTCAGGCGGAGTATTATTTCGGCGGACCGGTGGCCAATGCGACGGTTCAGGTGGTTGTCTACCAGAAGCCGTTTTACCAGTATTGGCAAGAACCGCGTGAATTTCCGTGGTTTTATGAGGAATCCGATCAGAATTCCTCTCGCCGAAGTTCCGAATATGGAAATGGTCAGACCGTAAAACAAGAAACAATCAAAACTGACCTGAATGGAAAAGCCACGCTTAAATTTGAAACCCCACGCGATAGCGGTCAGGATTTTGAATATCGCGTTGAAGCCCGCGTGACCGATGCTTCGCGGCGTGAAATCATCGGGAGCGATAAAATTCGGGTCACCCGCCAGCGGTACTATGTCTACCCGCGAGCCGATCACTGGATTTATCAACCGCAGGATCGGGTAATGATGAAATTCAAGGCGATTGATGCCAATTCGTCGCCCGTTGAAGCCGAAGGAACCGTGACCATCTGGCGCGAAACGTGGCGTGAAATCTGGGTTGATCCAACCGGACGTGAAGTGACTGGCGATGAGTTGCGCAAGCTGCAAACCGCCGGAACGATGTTCCCGCTCCAGGTTCCAAAGGGTGAAAAACCCTGGAAGCTCAAGGCGCGGGGCTACAAACGCGACGAAGTGCTCAAACAAACCGTCAAAACCAATCCGGAAGGCAACGGTGAACTGATGTTTACCGCCACGCAGGAAGGGTACTACACAATCAACTGGGCGAGCACCGACCAGGACCAGCGTCCGGTGCTGGCTGCCACCCAGATTTGGGTTTCAACGACGGCAAATCAGGACCTGGGTTTCCATCCACAACAGGTTCAAATCATTGTGGATAAAGACACAGCTCAGGTGGGCCGTACGATGCCGGTGTTGCTGACTTCACCTGTGAACGACCGGTATATTTTGTTCACGGTGGAAAGCGAGGAAATTTACAGTCATCAGATTGTTCATGTGACTGGAACTACCCGGCTGGTTGAAGTTCCGATTGATGCCCGACATGTTCCAAACGTGAAAATGACCGCCGTGATGGTCAACGAATATCAGGTGGTCGGTGCCGAAGTTGAACTGGTTGTTCCGCCAACAGAAAACTTCCTGAAAGTGGATGTGAAAGCTGATCGTGAAGAGTATCAGGCCCGTCAGGAAGGCACGTTGACCGTGACGACCCGCGATTCCAGCAATCGGCCTGTTTCAGCCGAAGTGGCGCTTGGCCTGTCGGACGAATCAGTTCTGTACATCCAGAGTGACTATGCCGCTGACCCGCGAGCCTGGTTCTATGGCCGCAAACGCCTGGATTTGGTGAAAGATTTCAATTCATTCCAGCTCAAACCTTATACCAAAGTGCTTCCACCAGAGCCTGCAGATGAGAGCAATCTGTTGATTGATGGAATTGACCAAATTGGATATGGAACTGGAAGTGGAAAGGGGATGGGAACTGGCTCAGGACTTGGTCCAGGTAGGGGAGGAGGATATGGTGGCGGAATTGGCTTTAGCACTGCAGGAGGACAATCAATTAGCTTTGGCTTCGGTGACGCCTCTCGCACCAATGAATTTCGCGGCCAAATGGTGACTGAAGAAAAGCTTTTTAAACGAAAAGCTAATGGAGAACAAGATGCAAGCAAGGGCGACTTGGCCATTTCATTAGATGCAAGACAAACTCAAGAAGAGCCATCAGTTGTGGTGCGCAATGATTTCCGGGCGACAGCATTCTGGCAGCCGGATATCCGAACCGATGCGCAGGGGAAAGCGGTGGTGAAAGTGACTTATCCAGACACGTTGACGTCGTGGAAAGCCGTGGCGCGGGCATTTACCACCAGCACCCAGACCGGCATCGGCGAAATAACAACCCGAACCAAACAACCATTGATCGTGCGGTTGCAAGCACCGCGCTTCTTTGTCGAGCAGGATCTGGCGACGGTTTCTGCCGTCATCAACAACAATACCAGCAAAGACTTGACCGTGATGCCGACCATTACCGCCGAAGGCATTGTGGTTTCGGGCATTGTCGTCAACGGACAGTTTGTCAAAGGCGAGCAAGCGTCCATCAAAGTTCCAGCCAACAGCGAAGCACGGGCTGATTGGGTCGTTTCAGCCCAGGAAAAAGGCACGGCGAAAGTCAAAGTTACGGCCAGAAGCGGTCAACTGGCGGATGCCATGGAGCGAAGCTATCCGATTTTTGAGCACGGGATTGAAAAACTGCTCGCCCGATCTGGAAAACTTCGCGGCGATGGTGTGACGATCAAACTGGAGCTTCCGGTTGAGCGCAAACCCGAAACTACCCGGATGAGCGTCCAGGTGACGCCAAGCATGGCCGTGACGATGCTGGATGCCCTGCCGTACCTGATTGACTATCCGTATGGCTGTACGGAACAGACCATGAGCCGTTTCCTGCCAGCCGTGATAACCGCGAAAACACTCAATGATTTAGGGGTAAAACCAGAATCGGTGATGGGAAAAGTCTTTGGTGGCATTGAACCGGAAACCGCCGATAAAACCCACTCCAGAGCCCCGCAGGATTTGCGCAAACTCGATGACATGACCAGGAAGGGGCTGGAACGGCTCTACGATTTTCAGCATTCAGATGGCGGTTGGGGCTGGTGGAAAGAAGGCAGCAGCGATCACTTTATGACCGCCTATGTGCTCTGGGGAATGGCCGAAGCCCGCAACGCTGGAATTCCAGTCAAGCCTGAGGTGATGGAACGCGCGGCAGAGTTTCTGGATAAAGAAATCGTCGAGGAAGAAACCCATTACGACATGCAGGCATGGATGCTGCATGCACTGTCAGTATATTACAAACCGAAGCAGGGGATTTCTCCGACGGCGTTTCACGCCAAAGCTTTTTCAAACCTGTGGCTCAACCGTGAACGGCTCAACGCCTACACGTTGAGTTTGCTGGCTCTGGCGGCAATCAATTTTGACCATAAACACAAAGCGAGCGTGGTGGCGCAAAATCTGGTGAACGGCGTCAAGCTGGACGCTACGCCCGACGTTGGTGTCCTGGAGCGGAATTCAAACGCTTCGGATGAATCGGTGGTGGGCACCGCGCACTGGGGTTCGGATGGCCTGTACTGGCACTGGTCAGAGAGTCCGGTTGAAACCACGGCGTTTGCCTTGCGGGCGCTGGTGGCAATTGATCCAAACAACAAGCTGGTCGAACAAACCATGAACTGGCTGGTAAAAAACCGGCGCGGCGCCCAGTGGAGCAACACCCGTGATACGGCAATTACCGTGCTGGCACTCAATGATTATCTCAAAGCAACCAAAGAACTTGGAAGCGAAATAAGCTACGAAGTGCTGGTCAATGGCCGGTCAATTGTGACCAAAACCGTTACACCGGAAGACGCTTTGAGTGCGCCGAGCCGGTTTGAGATCAATCCAGAGTTCATCCGCAACGGCCTGAACGACATCAACATTGTGCGCAAATCAGGGAAAGGGCCGCTGTATTTTTCAGCCCAGACCACGTTCTTTAGCACCGAAGACCCGGTGACGCCAGCCGGGAACGAGATGTTTGTCAATCGCGAATACTTCCGACTGGTGGCGCGCCCGACGTTGTTGAAAGGCTATGTCTATGACCGGATTCCGCTCAAAGACGGAGAGTCGTTGACCAGTGGCGACCGGGTGGAAGTCGTGGTCACGATTGAGACCAAAAACGACTATGAATACCTGCTCTTTGAAGACCTGAAACCCGCCGGACTGGAAGCGGTGCAACTCCGGAGCGGAGAACCCCTGTATGCCAGGGAACTCCGGGCCGACGCAATCCAGCCGGAACTGCGTGGGAAAAATCTGCTGGAACACAGTTTGGGATTGTCGAAGTTTGACTACACCAATCGACAGCAATGGGTGTATCAGGAACTCCGAGACCGGAAAGTGGCCATGTTTGTCAGCAAGCTGCCGCAAGGGGTGTGGCAGATCAAGTACGATCTGCGGGCAGAAGTCCCAGGCATTTTCCACGCCTTACCGCTAATGGCACACGCGATGTACGTGCCGGAAATCAAATCAAACAGCACGGAAATTCGACTGACGGTGGACGAACGCAAAGACAAATAAATCCAGGGTTCAGGGTTCAGGGTTCGGGGTTTTGAATTCTAAAAGAGAGCAAGGGCAGTTTTGATTGAGAACCGCCCTTCAACTTTTTTCAGATGTGGAGTGCTGCGGCTTGACGCAGCTTTAGATTTTTTGTTCCTTATCGAAATCAAACCTTGCGCCGTTGAGTACGGCGTTGCCAAAGCGAAAGGAAAATTTGGTTTATGGGAAGTTTCGGCTCCGGCATTTTTGATAATGACTCAGCGCTCGATGTCCGGCGGGATGTGCTTGATTACATTCTCGCCGCCATCAAGGAATTTATTGAAGGCGATGATTTCGGTGTTGAAGACGTTGATTCCACGATGGGGTACATCGCCATGCTGACAGCGGTTCTGGAGACCAGCCAGTGTAGTGAAATCAAACCCGGTGACCCAAGGCTACTGGTTTTTCTCAAAAGCATGGGCCAGGGAGGCGGTCCGACCACTCACGAAGTAACGCGATGGAAGAAAACGATTTTGCAGGTGTACGATGATGAAATTGATGAACTGAGACCAGATCCAGACTACAAAGTGGAGTATCGAGCCAACATCGTGGCGGCATTTTCGAAGCTGGAACAGCAGGTGTGATCTATGAGCCCCCAGTGGAAGCGGCTTGGTTTCATCGTTTTAAAATACCTTTTCTTTTCTGGCGGAGTGCTGAGTCTGATTTTGATAATTGCCGTCTCGTGCTTTCTGCTTTACACCTATGACTATGTCAAAGAATGTGAAGCACGGGGACTTGCACCCTTTGAAGTCAAACCCGCAGACGTAAGTTCTGGTGATGGATGGATATCAGTGACGCCAGCAGGATATAAAGGCGGAATGGGGTTTGCCAGACCCTCAATTGACATGAGTGAGAAAAGCAGAGCGAACCCACTCCTGGCACGCCTGCTCCTTTCATATCCTGGCCCGGAAGTTCGTATATCAACAGCCTGTCAACTTTTGGAGTCCGACGCCCCATTACATCCAGATATTGTCAAAAGGCTCAAACAAATCGTACTGCAGGACCGAAATATCATAGTTCGGCGGGCTGTGCTCTATGCTTTTCATGATCCTTTTGAGTACAAAGAACCCCATTTGGACCTCAATACACAGGAATTGAGCGAACTTCTCAGCGATGGGGATGTGGTTTGTTTTCAAGTACTGGCCGATCTGGTTGGTAATGGAACTTGCCGGTTGCAGTATCGTGGTCAGGCTGAATTGAAAGTCTGTTGTCAGCCATTTCTGGAGAAGTTGGGTTCACACAATCCAGCAGACTGCACGTTGAGTTACGAAGCGCTGGTCAAAATTTTGAACCGACCCAATCTGGCGGAAGAGATCATTCAACCACATTACCCAAATGAAAGATATTTCTCCGGCGCCGCATTCCAATTCTGGTTTTCAGAAAAGAAAACTGATCAAGACAAGGCTCGAAAATTCATTGAAACCATTGTGAACAAAGGATAGCGCGCTGTTATGTCTCAATGTGATCCATATGCCGATGAACTCAAATCCGTCATACAACCAGTTTCAGTCTTTGAACTCGCTCAACCCAAGACCAGAGACGCTGACATTCTCCTGAACCGGTTTGGCGGACGACCATTTCTTGAAAAAGGTACGCCCTGGCCAGTGTGTTCAACGTGTCAACGCGCCCTGGACTTCATTTGCCAGCTTGATGCGTCTGGTGTGTTTGTCACAGAGCGAGAACAAACGGTCTGGTTCTCACTTTTCTATTGCTGGTCGTGCTTTCCCTGGGATACGTCTGAAGGAGATGGCTGGCGTTTAATCATTCATCAGACTCCAAGGGTTGATACGGTCGAATGGTTGGACAACCCACACCAGCAGGAACGACTGACTAAACCAGTTTTGGGTGTCATGCAACCTGCGTTGTGTGCTCCAGACTGGACCGGGCTTGAACACTATTGCCCTCAGTACTTTGCCACTCTTCAGACCAGGTATCAGTTGGAAGAATTGGAAGGAATGGACTGGTTGAATGCCTTGACGGAAGCCACAGATGAATATGTTTCATTGATCAACAAAATCTCTGGCCAGAACTCGTTCCCGCTGGTCGCTGGTTCTGGACAGACAATGGTCGGAGGCTATCCCCAATGGCTCCAGGCCGATTGTGACGAAACACCAACCTGCCCTGACTGTACGGTTCGAATGTCGCTGCTGGCTCAAGTTGCCAGTCTCCGTGAAGCAAGCCTGATGTGGGCTGATGGTGGAACCGCCTATCTGTTTTTCTGCCCGGCGCATCGTCATCAGGTTTGCTTGCGGATACAATGTCATTAAATCCATCATTTCCGAGTAGTGAATACCATTTCTCAATAAAATACTCACATTAAAAAACAGTTAAATGATTCAATTAGAAGAGTTTAATGAACTTTTGGTTGCTAGCTACTAACTGCTGACTACTGACTACAAACTGGTTTTATTTCAACAGGTGAACTCGCAAAAACCGCAGGATTTGCTGGATGATCTCCCTGGTCTCAGGGCTATCGTGAAGCAAATCAAAGGCATGCGGGGCTTCTGGGTGATTGATCAGAGAAACCGGCAGGTTGCACCGTAAAGCGTCAACCAGAAACCGGTCAAGTGTGTCGTTCAGGTGCGGACACTGGTCCTGACCGGCTCTGGCAAAGAACAACGGTGTTGTCCGTGGCAGGTCCGCCGTTGACTTTCCCTGGCCTGGATTGGCAAAACCAAACATCCGGGAAACATCAGCCACGTGTGTGGAGTTGTCCAGGTCAAGAGTGTATCCGTAGCAGAATGCAGCACACCGCACGTCTTGAAAGTCAGGTTCCATCAGGAGGGCAAGCGCGAGGGGAACATTGCCGGAACTCGCCCAGAGTCCGATCCGGGTGGCATCAATTCCAAGTTCAGGTGCTGATTGCCGCACAAATCGGAGCAGTGTGTGGATATCTGCGACTGGTTCGAGGTTGGTGTAAGTAATTGCAATCATTCCTGAAGCTGCAATCAACTTTCCCCAGGAAACCGAAGACCCCATCTCCTTGAATTTGCACCCAACCAGTTTCTGAAAACCCAAATCAGGGTATCCGGTTACAATGATGACCGCTGGCAATAAATCGCCTGACTGTGCATCCGGCGGAACATAGAGGTCCAGGGTGAGAACATCGTCACCGATTGTATGAAAGGCAAGATCTTGCCGGATTGTGACCCGATCCTGGTCTGGCAATTGAAAGAGTACAAGCTTGCGTGAAATATGATCCTGGGGTGTGTCTTGACTCATCGGTGTGTCCTTTTCACATTGAGATTAAGAGCGACGAAACACCCGAATGGCCTCAATCGAATTCGATAGTTCTGAAAGCTTGACCAGCCGTTTGTCGTCATTGAGCGGGTCCATGGCCAGATATTCCTGACCTTCTTTGCCGACAATCAAAACCCAGTGGGGAATCGTCGGCGCCAGCAGAATTTTCACAATCACTGGACGGCGTTTGGCAAGTTCGGCATCAATCACCGCATGGCTGACTTCGGGAATGCCAATCTGGATTTTTCCATTGGTGATTTCTCCGACTTTACTCCAGATCAGATATCCGCGCTCGGTGAAGCCATTCCGATTTTTCAACTGGCCACAGACTTGGGATGGGTCCACTGGATGTCCAAGGGCTGAAAGCCCCATGGCGACACAGGTAATGGTACATCCGACGGCGGCCATACTTTCCTGGCTGCCGCCAATGGTTTGCGAACCCCATTTCGGATCGTGTTGCAGGTAGTAGGGGATCGTGCCAGCCGTGGTCGCCAGTTGCGTCGTTCCGCTTCCGGTACTGACTTGAGGTGTGCCTCCAACCGATGGTATCGGCTTGCTTTCGGCTGGTTGACGGGCAAGCAGAAACGCGCCTCCCACAACCAGGGCGATCAATCCAAACCCGATGCCTGCGAAGAGAAACGCTTTTTTCATACGATTACCTTGGTGCCAGAGCTATTCTGATGTCGCGGCTGATGCCTGGTAGCAGATTTTTCTGACCGTGTCTCCGACCTGGATGCGCCCCGAACGAATCACCCGCGCATTGATTCCTCTCAGATTGAGCTGGCGGCCTTCAGGCGTATTGACCAGTTTGAGTGCTTCGGGGCCAAATCGCTCCGAGAACTTTTTGCATCCGGTATGGGGTTGATCGGTGACGACCAGCAGTGCGTCGCCAATTTCAAGTTGTGTTCCAGCCGGCAGGTTTTCCAGACTCAAATCCAGGTCAATGAAAAGCTGGTCTCCGGCCAGAGCCCAGCGATCTTGACTGCCTGCCAGGAGCGCAATCACGCGGGCATTCATGATGTTGATTTGCGTGTCGGGATGTGGTGAACCATCCGGCGTCCGGGGGCTATGTCGTTGTTTCCAGGTATCGCCGACGAGTCCTTCATTGGTATCAAGTTGACCAGTTTCAAGGACTTCGCGTTCGTCCACGGCAGGACGGCGAACAATCATTCGGAGCGTGCCCCCATCTTTGGGAGATTCACGCATGGCGTCACAGACAATCAGAGTTTGGTCATTCATATTTTTTTAAGGACGGTCTTTTGGATTTGGTTCGAAGTCAGGCGGGTAATCATTTTTGCCAAACCAGGGGCGTTCTCCATGGTTGTTTTTCAAATCTGGACGTGCCCGAAGCCAGTCTTCGGCTGTTTTCCAGGCAATCCGGTATTGCTTTTTTGAGAGCTTTAATTGACCGACAAAATCATCGGGGAAACACCGTAAGCCATCCAACGAATGGCAAATGATAAACCATTTTGCCGCTTGCATTTTGTCGCGTGTGACCCCGGCACCATTCAAGGAGTGGAGTCCCATATTTCCCGCCCCATGTGCGTCCCCAAGCTCGGCTGCCCTTTGGAACCACACAACCGCTTTTTTCTGATCAGGTTTGGTACCTATTCCTTCAGCGTAAGCAATACCCACTTCATTCATTGCGCCAGCGTCACCATCAAATGCTCGTTTCAGAAGCTCAGTAAACTTGCTTGCATCTTCGGTGGTAGACTGAGCAAAAGTGAGGACTGGGATGAAAAACAGCGCCAAAATGGCCAGTCCCACATGGGGAAACGCTTGTTTTAAAACCATAAGGATTCTCCACTATTTCACGAAGACTCGATGCGCCCAGGGCTTTAATTGCATTTGGGTTGTGGTCGGAAATTCGACGGTTTCTCCGCTGAAATAGTCGGTGTATTTCCCCTGATACAGGGTTTCGCTAAAGGTCACGGTTTGCGGTTTATCAGAAAAGTTCATTACGGCAAAGACTTTTTCTTTTTCATTCTGGCGAATAAAGCTAAAGACTTTGGTTGGGACATTGTTGGGGACTTTGATCATGGTCGCGCCCCATTTGCCATTCCACAGGGCGGTGTTCTTTTTCTTGAGCGCGAAGAGCTTTTTATAAAGGTCGCCGAGTGGGTGTTCTTTCCACTCAATCGGATCTTTTTCAAAGAATTTGAGCCGTCGTGGGTTTCCGGCTTCCTGGCCATTGTAAATCAAAGGCAGTCCTTCACCGACAACCGAGAGCACAATCGCGGCTTCGAGGCAATCGCCAAACTGTTCAAACTCAGTGCCTTCCCAGGAATTTTTGTCGTGGTTGCTGACAAACGTCATGCGCATGCTGTTGGGAGGAAACGAACTTTCATTCCAGGAATAGTAAATGAAGAGCGCATTGACATCAGCCTGACCTTTGGCGATTTTGTGCATGGTTTCGTTCCAGCTCCAGGCGTAGGTCATATCAAACGCTCTGGCATGCAGGTCGCGTGATTCCCATTCGGCGAGCATAAACACCGGTTTGATAAGATCCAGTTCGCGTCGGACATTGTCCCAGAAATCAACCGGGACAAAGCCAGCGACGTCACACCGATAGCCGTCAATATCGGCTTCTTTGACCCAGTATTTCATGGCGTCGGTCATGTACTTGCGCAGTCCCTCTTTCTGGTAATCGAGGTCAATGATGTCATCCCAGTCCCACCACGGCGTTGGGCGGAGGTCACCTTTCCAGTCGCGTTCGTACCAGTCAGGATGTTCTTTGACCAGGACATTGTCCCAGGCCGTATGATTGGCGACCCAATCGAGGATGACGTACATTCCCAGCCCGTGCGCCGTTTTCACAAAGTGTTTGAGATCATCAAGCGTCCCAAACTCGTGGTTCACGCTGTAGTAATCTTTGACCGAATAGGGACTCCCAAGTGTGCCCTTGCGATTCTTGACCCCAATTTCATGAACTGGCATCAGCCAGACAATGTCTACCCCAAGTGCTTTCAATCGCGGAAGTTGTTTTTCAGCCGCCCGGAATGTGCCTTCCTGGGAAAATTGCCGGGTGTTGAGCTGATAGATGGTGGCGTTCTTGCTCCATTCCGGGTGCTTGAGCGTCACATAGGGTGTGGGTGTATATGGATTGTGTTTCTTTTGGGCGAGTGTTGAATCTGTACTGGCAAAGATTGAAAGGCAGAGGGTGATGAGCCAGGAAACTGTTTTGCGCATGAACCGGGCCTCCTGTCGTGAGGTGGGGTTTGGAGATTGAGAAGTTATTTGGAGTCAAAAAGATGACTGTGAAAAATCATTGATCAGTTTTTCTTTCAGCAACAGGGGTTGAAGTATTTCAGGGCGTTTTCGATTTTTCCAATTCTCCATCAATGATGACTTTGTCAGTCAGGAATCGGTAACTCTTTAAAAGCTCTTTGAGAGCCGAAGACGTTTTCTCGTAGGCTTTCTTGCTCGATGCTGAGTAAGACAGCATTACCACCACTTTGCTTTCTTCGATAAAAGCCACCTGTTCAATCCGGCCTTGTTTGGAATTTTCAAAATGCCAGATTCTGACCGGTGCTCCATCGGCTGTTTTCTCCTTTCCGATTTCTCGGGCAATACCATTGCCGCTCGCTTCTCGAAAACCAGCCACATCATCGTCAATGATTTGCTCAAACGAGCGGTGTTCCTCTTCCTTCGACGCAACTGAGGCATACATCACGGCGGAAGCATTCGGCCAGGATTCACCGACTGGATAGAACACCGCGTGTAATCCATCGGGAACGCCAGCCTGATTATCGAGTACCCATCCGTCAGGGGCCGTAATGGCAAACGTGTGGTCATACCCGTAGACAATCCCGGTTTTTAAAGGTTCTTCAGATTTTTTGTTCTGGGAAAATGCACTGTGCGATGTGGCCAGAATCCCTGACCCAAGGAGTAACATGATCAGAAGCGTACGCATAGTTTCCTCTTTTGGCAGTAAGTTGATCTCAGGAGTGATTTCCCCAGATTGCTATTTGGAAGTATCACTGAGGAAAAAGTTAAACATCACAGCATTGATTGGTGCTTCCTGGCCGCCGGTTGAGGCATAGAGCTTCATCGCCGGGAGGTTGGTTCGTTCAGTCAGCACCCAGGCTTCGGAGCAGTTCAATTCGCGAGCCAGATTCAAAAGTGACTTCATCATGGCTTTTCCAATTCCCTGGCCGTGATGAGTTGGGGCCACACCGACTTCGTTGATCCACAGTTCCGGGTTGGGTTTGTCAGGGTGGACGTAATGAACCGCAGAAATGAACCCAACCACCTGTGCCTGATCAATGGCAACCACCAGATGATGGCGCGGGTCTTTCAAGAATTCACGGGTGCGCTCCACATCAAGCGGATAGTCAAAAACATTCGGGGCAATGTGGTTGAGAATGCTTTCTTCGTTTTCGCTCAGGATTTTGATTTCAATACTCATGGTGGATACCTGTTCAGGGTAATGAGGGGCGCTTCGGAATTGGATTGCTTCTAACTGGGCTACCTGAGTTTAAATCCTCAAATCGCTCATCCGTCAATAATTCTTTGTTGGAACGGGAAGAGTCAAGAGTTCCGCTTTTTCGGGTGAAGGCAACCTTTCTTGACAGTCTGGTTGTTGGGTAAAAACTGGCGAAGTGAAAAGAACACAAAAAAGACCAGATACAAAGAATTTCATGCGTGGCTTTCTCCTTTTAAACTGAATCAAAGCGTTGTTTCTCATACCAATTTGGGGTCAGGGTATCGGGGTCAGGGGGCAGGGAAATTCAATTTTTTCAATGGCTTAGCTTGCCCATAATACGACGTATTCATTCCAAAGTGGTCTGACACTGGCTGAATCTATCCGGGTTTCAATCTTTTACCAGAAAAAATGCGAGAAAGCACCGACCTCAACCGCGAAGCGGTAGGGCGGGGAGGTTCAAGGTTCTGATTCTTCCGAATAATCATCACACAATGGGTAGGAGCCAAACTTGCCTGCTTCTCGGCGAAAATATCCGAGCCCTTTGTTGGTATCAACTTCGGCGGAATCTGTATTTGATTGGGCTGATTGTCGGCCCTGTTCCAGACCTTTGACCAGGTTGATTCGCAGATCTCCCTGGATTTGAAATATTCTGGTTTCGGGCGCTGGACGGCTGACTGAAGATGGCAAGGGCAACTTTTGAACCGGCTGACGGGGAACAGATGGCTGTGTCGCCTTTGATGGTGAGGCTTGAACTGGTTTCAAACCGGGGGAGTGGATCTTTGTTAAATGTCTGGGATAGTTTTTTTCCAAAACAGGCGACGTGCAGTGTTCGCAAATGACCCATCCACCTTTTGGTTGCTTCGTTTGACGAAGTAGCTTTCTCGGTGGCCTATCGTCAGTTGAGACCGGAAGGATGCCTGTGCCAGAACATTTATAGCAACTGCCATTTGCACCGCCACAAGAACAATATCGAGTCATTGGGTTAAACCTCCGGGTTGAATGTCTGGAATGCCATATGCTCCTTTGGAGAGCAAACGGCTGGCTTCCCATATCCTGGCATTTATAAGTGCCTTACCGAAAATCCCAAGGCGTTTTTAACCACGAAAAAAACGAAAAAGATCAAACACCTATAAAATTCCAATCTCTCAGGAAACTTCTGACAAGGGACATACTCCTGAACCTGATTATTCCTTCGCGGCAACGGTGACCAGCAAATGTTCCCGTGCCCGCGCGGCGTACTTCTTCCTGAGTCGGAGTTCGGCCTAAAAATTCAAGCGTTGCCCCGGCGGCATCACCGATACAGGCGCCAAGCAAAGCACCAAATGCAAAGTTGAAATTATCTTGGCTGGTTGGGTTCATTGATTTTTTAGATTGAATTTTGATCGATCAGTTCAACAATCCACATTGTTGATTTGGTAGGCGAGGACGTCTTCCGCTTCGGCATTGAGGTTGTCCGCACGCCGATTGAGAATTTCCAGGTCTTTGACGATTTGACCTTTTCTATGATGATGGGCGTTCAGTGCATCAACACTGGGTCTCATTGAAATCTCACTTGGAAGGTGCAGTTTTTTACCTGAGAACTGAGCGTATTCAGTATTGGCAAGTTTTGGGTCTATGACTATTGTCATATTATCCGTGTTTACGGTTAGAAGACCCAAATCAAACAAAGTGTGTAGATCAGTCCTTAGCAATAACCCATTCTGAGGATGATTTGTTAAAGGCCCTTTGTATGGATGGATATGGGCTGCTTCCAAAACTGCCTCTACTGAACATCCTGAAAATGCACAGCAGCCACCATAGGCATCAAGCAACATTTTCCGAAATTTTGGTTGACCTCGTCGTCGAACGATTTCTGTCAATACCTTTTCGCGCGATTCCTTAATGCTGCTGATTTCGAAGTCACCAGTTGAATCCATTTTGGATGCAAGATCAGCAATTATTTCCTCAACCTGTAATGAGTTTGAGGTAATTGCTGTAAGAATTGAGGTATTTCCATACCATTTGGAAGCATCAAATATCGGTCGTGTACGTGGATCACCTTTTGCAAACTCCATTTGAAAAACATGTGGTGGACCTTCAAGATGAATTTGCCAACGTGGATTCACTTTCCCATTCTTAGTTGGGGCAGGATAGACATTTTCTTCCGTAAAAATATCTTTTATTACTACCCATGGAATTGCATAAAAATCGTTTGAAATAGTCTCGTTTCCAACAATTACAAGACAAAAATTACCTGAAAGCTTTTCATTGTAGGATTTTACTTTATTAGGGGAGAACGCAACCCACCGTCTTGGGTGAGTTGACGACCGGAGTATATAGTGTTGATCTCGAAGTTTATCTTCAAACCTTAAAATTAAATTTCTGGTGTTAAGGTCAGGATCTATTGAATGTGATACCTTAGACATAAAATTCATCCAGTGATTAGGTTAACAAATGGTTGCTAGGTTTGATGACTAAGAAACGACAGTTTCAGTAGTGAAGTGATTTACTTAGAATCCAACAAGTAAAGGCAGAAATAATCTTTGAAATATAAGTAAATATTAAATATAGATCCAGTTTTTGACAACTGATTATTTGAAAAATTACTAATATTACAGCAAGGTTTTGGTTTTAACCTGCGAAGCAGGTGGTAGACAATAGCCCCCGGTGCAACCGGGGGATTGTCCAGTTGTCCTCCTCAGCCTGCGCAGCAGGTGGCAGAGAGAAAGTAGATGAGTGAAGGTGGTTGACCTGGATGGCCGTCGTTCGAATCTGTCGCCTGCTTCGCCGGCTGGGAGGAGGAGGCGTTCGATTCCCCCGGTTGCACCGGGGGCTATTCTCTTCCACCCAGTTCCTGGGCTCACAACCAGGATTCAATACCTAACCCTCGCTGTCGTACTGGGCACGTTTGGCAACAATGCCCTTCAATTTGGGAGAAATTCGGTCAGTCATATTTTGGCTTTTTGATTCCCAGTTGCCCCATAACTTCTGGAAGCGATACACCGCGTAATCGGGCAAGGTCAGCCAAAGCACTGACACGATCAACGTTTCTTCGCTCAATTTGCTCAGTTAACCGAAGTAGTTCAGTGTGTTCGTCATCGGTGATGGTTTCGTTTCGGAGTTTTTCACGTAGCGCCTTGAGTCGCTTCCGAAAGGGATTTCGGTTCATTTCTTTGATGATCTTGAGCAAAATGGCCTCATCATTGGAAAAAAACAAGGGCTTTCGCTCCTGAAGAGAATTCACAAACTCTTCAACTTGCGCCATTTGGTCAGGTGGCAAGTGGTTGATTTTTTCAATCAGGTTCTGAGTGGCACCTGGCATATCCGAACTCCTTCTGATGACCGGGCTTTCCTTTCATTGTTCACTAATATTATCCCGAACTGTAGTGAGCCAGAGCTTAGATTCGCAATGATCAAGCTCCGGTATTGTCACATATCAGGATCTGTAAGCCAACTGTTGCCTGTGGGCAACGGCTTCAAAATCCAACAAACTATTGATATTGAGAAATTACTTTTAAGTACCTTGTCATAAGTTTCCTGAGATATTGGGTTTGGTAAGTGTTTGATTCTTTTCGTGTAGTTCGTGTGTTTCGTGGTTAAAATGTCTGGAAATTTTCGGTAAGGTACTTATTTTTCCGTTGAGGACGAGGGAAAACATACGTCGGTTACGACATTTCGGATAAGGCACCAAACACCGCCTTCAACTTACTCGGCGCCAAAATGGAATGAATCTGCACAATCTGACCCGCTTCGTTGACGTCGCATTGCAGCACAAAGCGTTGGGCCCGGTTGGGTTGTGGCTTCGCATATTCGACCACCAGCGCCGGCAGGCCGTTGACCAGTTGAAATGAGACCGTCGGCGGTTCGGTGACCTGGACATTCGTCAAAGCCATAAAGAACCGCAGCACCCGGTCGCGTCCGCGAATTGGCGCAAACGCGGCGGGGACTTCTCCGCCTCCGTCTGAGAAGGTCACCACGCCTTCAGTCAATAACTGCTCAAGCCCGGCGGCATCACGCAGGGCCAGACACTGGACAAATCGTTCGAGCGTTGTTTGCGTGACTTTCTGGCGTGCCTGCGGCACCGGCAGCCGCTTGTGGTCATACTCCTGCATGGCCCGTCGTGCCCGATGGAGCACCACTTTGACGTTCGCTTCGCTGGTTTTCAGAACTTCCGCTGTTTCAAGGGTTGAATAGTCAAACACGTCGCGCAGCAACAACACGGCGCGTTGCATCGGGGTCAACGCTTCGAGCGCCACCAGGAACGCCAGCGAAATGCTCTCCGTCAGGTCATATCGGGTTGCTGGAGACTGGCTCGAATCCGGCGGAAGTTCAAACAGAATATCTTCATCCTGCCCCTCGGTCAGCACCGGCGTCGGGAGCCACGAGCCTTTGTAGTCACGTCTTCGTCGCCACCGCAAATGGTCCCGGCTGAGGTTCATCGCCACGCTGATCAACCAGGGCCGCCACGGGTCGCTTGTGTTGTGCGGAGGCCGCTCCATCGCCCGGACAAACGTTTCCTGGACAATATCTTCGGCATCGGCGGCATTGGCCGTCATCCGATAACAGAGCCCCCAGAGGAATTTCTTTTCAGCTTGATAGACGTCAGGAGGAAACATGGGAATGAAAAAAGTGGCTAGTGGTTAGGGAGCGTTAAAAAATAAGTTCCTGGGGCGGTTCTGCCACGTCCAGGTTTTGGTCTTGCACCGCGAAGCGTTGCCGTTCGGATAGCCGGTCGGTTGGCCGCTTTGGGCCTACCACCGGATCCAAAGGTCACCCCTTGTTGCTC